>NZ_JAVMIP010000001.1:300000-496426 GCF_031729055.1 Pseudocalidococcus azoricus BACA0444
TGGCTTTCGGCCTCAGTACAAGCGGGCTATTGTCACCTTAGCTGCTGGCGACACTATTACCCTCTTCCCCGACGTTTAGGAGCGTAACAATTCATGGGCATTCGAGCTTACCGACCCTATACTCCCAGTACTCGCCAAAAGTCTGTCTCTGATTTTGCTGAAATTACGACAGACTCACCGGAGAAGTCTCTAACGGGTAGCAAACATCGCAAAAAAGGGCGCAACAACCGGGGTGTCATTACTAGCCGGCGGCGGGGTGGTGGCCACAAACGTCGCTATCGGGATGTGGACTTTCGCCGGAATAAAGTGGATGTGCCCGGAAAGGTGGCAACAGTGGAATATGACCCTAACCGGAATGCCCGGATTGCCTTAATTAACTATGAAGATGGGGAAAAACGTTACATCCTGCATCCTCGCAATTTGACCCCTGGCACCAAAATTATTGCCAGTGCCGAAGCTCCCATCGAGATTGGTAACGCCATGCCCTTAGGCAAAATTCCTTTGGGAACTTCTGTCCATAATGTGGAAATCACCCCAGGTCGGGGTGCGCAGATGGTACGGGCAGCCGGAGCGATGGCCCAAGTGGTTGCGAAGGAAGGGGATATGGTCACCCTGAAACTACCCTCGGGAGAAGTGCGCCTGTTCCGAAAAGAATGCTTTGCCACCATTGGTCAAGTCGGAAATGTCGATCACAGCAACCTCAGCATGGGGAAAGCGGGCCGGAATCGTTGGAAAGGGCGGCGACCGAAAGTCCGGGGTTCTGTGATGAATCCGGTGGATCACCCCCATGGTGGTGGTGAAGGACGCGCGCCCATTGGTCGCAGTGGCCCCGTCACACCTTGGGGTAAACCAACCCTGGGTTATAAGACCCGCAAGAAGAAAAAACTTAGCAATGCTCTGATTGTGCGGCGGCGGCGGAAGTCCTCTAAACGGGGTCGCGGTGGGCGGCAATCCTAACAGATGGTAACGATGACACAGGGAAATGCTTAGGGAGTAAAGATTATGGGACGTTCACTCAAAAAAGGGCCATTTGTTGCCGACCATCTCTTGCGGAAAGTCGAAGCTCTCAATGCTCGCAATGATAAGCAAGTGATTAAAACTTGGTCACGGGCCTCCACGATTTTGCCGGAGATGATTGGTCACACGATTGCAGTTCACAATGGCCGTCAACATGTCCCCGTCTTTGTTACGGAACAAATGGTGGGTCATAAGTTAGGTGAATTTGCCCCGACTCGCACCTTTCGCAGCCATGTCAAAGGCGATAAAAAAGCTCGCTACTAAATTTCTAAATACTGCTCGGAATTGACTCCCAGAGATTACATTATGTCAACACCAACCATCACTAAAATTGGCAGCAAGGCGATAGCCCGGTATGTGCGGATGTCTCCCCATAAGGTGCGTCGGGTTCTAGACCAACTGCGGGGGCGTACCTATCGGGAAGCTCTGATTATTCTCCGGTTTATGCCCTACCGGGCCTGCGAGCCAATTACCAAGGTTTTACGCTCAGCCGCTGCCAATTCTGAGCACAATCAAGGGATAAACCCGGCTGATTTGGTCGTTTATGAAGCGTATGCTGATCAAGGCCCAAGCTTGAAGCGGTTCCGGCCTCGGGCCCAGGGACGCGCCTATCAAATTCGCAAACCAACTTGCCACATTACAATCTCCGTGGCTGAAGCAAAGTCTGAAGAGTAATCCATCTTAGGTATTGAGTAGGTAATAAATCGTGGGACAAAAAATTAACCCTATTGGCTTTCGCCTTGGCATTACTCAGGATCACCGCTCCCGTTGGTATGCCGATGCGAGTCGCTATCCAGATCTCCTCCAAGAGGATCACCGCATTCGCCAGTATATTGAAAAAACCTTAGCGGGCGCGAGTATTGCCGATGTTCGCATTGAACGCAAGGCCGATCAGGTAGAGTTGCAGGTGCGTACCGCCCGGCCTGGTGTAGTAGTTGGGAAAGGTGGGGCTGGGATTGAAAATTTGCGCTTGAGCTTGAAAAAACTTTTGCCCCCAGGCCGCAGCGTCAAAGTCAATGTTGTTGAAGTGACTCGGGTGGATGCGGAGGCCGGCCTCTTGGCTGAATACATTACCCAGCAATTAGAACGACGGGTTGCGTTTCGGCGGGCAGTTCGCCAGGCCATTCAACGGGCCCAGCGTGCAGGTGTAGAGGGGATCAAAATCCAAGTTGCGGGTCGCCTAAACGGGGCAGAAATTGCTCGGACGGAATGGACTCGGGAGGGGCGTGTTCCTTTGCACACCCTGCGGGCCGATATTGACTACGCCTATCGGACTGCCAAGACTATTTACGGAATCCTCGGGGTAAAAGTGTGGATATTCAAGGGTGAAGTCCTCCCTGGCCAGCAGCCCGATCCCGACTTCGGCCGGGAACAACCCCGTCAACGTCCCCCACGGCAACGGCGTAACTTTGAAGATCGTTCTTCCCGTAATGAATCCTAAGGCCTCCTCCAGAATATTTAACCGTCAAGGATCGGAATCATGTTAAGTCCTAAGCGTACTAAATTTCGCAAACAACAACGGGGTCGGATGGCAGGCCTGGCAACTCGGGGCAGTGATATCAGCTTCGGTAAATTTGCCTTGCAAGCCCTCGAACCGGCCTGGATTACCTCTCGCCAAATCGAAGCAGGACGGCGAGCTATGACGCGCTACATCCGACGGGGTGGCAAAATTTGGATTCGCGTTTTCCCGGATAAGCCAGTCACAATGAGAGCTGCGGAAACTCGGATGGGTTCCGGTAAAGGCTCTCCTGAGTTCTGGGTAGCGGTGGTTAAACCCGGCCGGATCATGTACGAAATTGATGGGGTTCCGGAAGCAACGGCTCGAGAAGCCATGCGCCTAGCAGCCTTCAAAATGCCGATTAAAACCCGCTTTATTGTTCGCCCAGAGGTGGAGGCTTAAGAGATGGCACTAACTAAAATGTCAGAATTTGTCGATTTAAGTGACCAATCCCTAGATGAAAAAATTGCGGAAATTAAAAAGCAACTCTTTGATCTGCGGTTTGCCCAGGCCACCCGTCGGGAGGTTAAGCCCCACCAGTATAAACATTTGCGTCATACTCTGGCCCAACTCATGACCCTCGAACGTCAGCGGCAACTGGGTATCACTCATTCCAGCACAGGAGAAGGTTAATCATGGCAGTTAAAGAACGGGTTGGCGTTGTTGTGAGCGACAAAATGGAAAAAACTGTGGTGGTGGCGGTGGAAAATCGCTCCTCTCACCCCAAGTACGGCAAAATCGTCGTCAAAACCAACCGCTACAAAGCCCACGACGAAGAGAACCGCTGCAAAGTGGGTGATCGAGTCCGTATTCAAGAAACTCGTCCCTTGAGCCGTACCAAGCGGTGGACGGTGATCGAAATCCTGACAGCGACAATATCGGCTTAGGAGACAGTCATGATTCAACAGGAAACCTATCTCAACGTGGCGGACAACAGCGGAGCGAAAAAACTCCTCTGTATCCGTGTTCTTGGTGGTGGTAACCGTCGCTATGGCAGCGTCGGGGATGTAATTATCGCAACAGTCAAAGATGCCACACCTAACATGGCCGTGAAAAAATCTGATGTGGTGCGGGCGGTGATTGTCCGGACTCGGAAGACCATTCGGCGTGACAGTGGCATGAGTATTCGCTTTGATGACAATGCGGCTGTTTTGATCAACGCTGAAGGCAATCCTCGGGGGACTCGGGTTTTTGGCCCAGTGGCACGAGAATTACGGGATAAAAACTTTACTAAAATCGTTTCTCTGGCTCCGGAGGTACTCTAAATGGCTACGGCAAAACCACCGATCCGTTATCGGATGCATGTCAAAAAAGGAGATACCGTTCAAGTCATTGCTGGTGACGACAAGGCTAAGGTTGGAGAGGTGCTAGCAATTTTCCCAAAAAAAAGCCAAGTTGTTGTCAAGGGTGTCAACATTAAAACTAAGCACGTTAAACCCCAGCAAGAAGGTGAAGCAGGACAGATTATCAACAAAGAGTTTCCCATCCACAGTTCTAACGTCATGCTCTACTCCAACAAGCAGAACGTGGCCAGTCGGATTTGTTATACCTACACCGAAGCTGGCAAAAAAGTACGGATGCTAAAGAAAACCGGGGAAATTATTGATTAGTCTTTTGATTGAAATCTAAGTCTCTGACCCAGCCCAGAGCCTATTAAGGAGAGCCAGTTATGAGTTCACGCATGAAAACCCTATATCAAGAAACTGCTGTCCCCCAACTTCAGCAGCAATTTAAGTACAGCAATGTTCATCAAGTTCCCAAAGTGGTCAAAGTAACGGTCAACCGGGGCTTGGGAGAAGCAGCTCAAAACGCAAAATCCCTAGAAGCAACCTTAGCCGAAGTTGCTCGGATTACGGGGCAAAAGCCGGTTGTCACTCGGGCTAAAAAAGCAATTGCTGGCTTTAAGATCCGTCAAGGTATGCCGGTTGGGGTGATGGTTACACTGCGGGCTGATCGGATGTATGCCTTCTTAGATCGGCTGATAAACTTGGCTTTACCTCGAATTCGTGACTTTCGGGGTATCAATCCCAAAAGCTTTGACGGCCGCGGTAACTTTACTCTTGGCCTGCGGGAGCAACTCATCTTCCCAGAAGTTAACTATGACGATATCGATCAGATTCGCGGGATGGACATCTCAATCATCACTACCGCTAAAACTGATGAGGAAGGGAGAGCCTTACTTAAGGCGTTGGGTATGCCCTTTCGTGAGAATTAATCACCCCCAGGAGGTCAGAATCTTTTAGGAGTACCTATGGCAGTAAACGACACCATCAGCGATATGCTTACCCGGATCCGCAACGCGAACCTGGCCCGGCATCAAACGACAACTATCCCCGCCACTCGGATGACCCGTAACATTGCTCAAGTCCTTAAGGCTGAAGGGTTTATTGAAGACTTCAAAGTCGAAGGGGAAGGGATCAAGCAACAACTTGTGGTGGGACTCAAGTACCGTGGTAAGCAGCGGCAACCAATCATCACAGCCCTAAAACGAGTCAGCAAACCAGGCCTGCGGGTTTATGCGAATCGTCAGGAATTACCACGGGTTTTAGGTGGGATTGGGATCGCCATTATCTCAACTTCTAGTGGGATTATGACTGATCGAGAGGCTCGGAAGCAGGGCATCGGTGGTGAAGTCCTTTGTTATGTCTGGTAAACGTGGGAGTTAATTATGTCTCGTATTGGTAAACGGCCCATTCCTCTCCCCGACAAGGTTTCACTGGCATTAGCCGGGCAAGAGGTGACAGTGAAAGGCCCTAAGGGGCAGCTTAGTCGTGTGCTACCTGCTGAAGTTGAGGTGAGGCAGGAGGGCAGCACAATTCTGGTCAATCGGCGCGATGAATCCCGCCCCGCCCGCCAACGACATGGTCTTTGTCGCACCTTAGTGGCCAATATGGTTGAAGGTGTGGCTCAGGGTTTCAGCAAAAAACTGGAAATCCAAGGAATTGGCTATCGGGCCAACCTTCAGGGGACAAAACTAGTCCTGAGTGTTGGCTACAGTCATCCTGTGGAAATCGAGCCCCCCAGTGGCATTTCCTTTGAGTTGGAAGACAACACGGGTAAAAAGGTCACTCAAGGGACACTGATTCTCGTTTCCGGGATTGATAAAGAACAGGTGGGTAACTTGGCGGCCCAAATTCGGGGAGTTCGCCCGCCTGAGCCTTACAAAGGTAAGGGCATTCGGTATGTTGGGGAAGCCGTTCGTCGTAAGGTCGGAAAGACAGGGAAGAAATAGATGAAACAGTCACGCACAGAAGCAACTCACAGTCGGCATCGGCGGATTCGGCGCAAAGTCTCAGGAACTGCCGCTCGTCCTCGTTTAGCTGTTTTTCGTTCTCATCAGCATATCTATGCTCAGGTGATTGACGATAATCAACAGCACACTCTTGTTGCTGCTTCTACGGTTGAACCTGAACTCAAGGAACAATTTAGTCATGGTCGGAGTTGTCAAGCGGCGGTGTCCGTAGGCCAATCCCTCGCCAAACGGGCTTTAGCTGCTGGTATTAAGGAAGTCGTATTTGATCGGGGTGGCAATCTGTATCACGGACGGGTTCAGGCCCTAGCGGATGCAGCAAGGGAAGCAGGTCTGGAATTTTAGAGGATAAGTTGATGGCAAGTCGTCGCAAAGGTTCACGCAAAGCAGAGAAAGAAACAGACTGGCAAGAGCGGGTTGTCCAAATTCGTCGGGTCTCTAAGGTCGTTAAAGGCGGTAAAAAGCTTAGTTTCCGAGCCATTGTTGTTGTTGGCAATGAACGGGGTCAAGTTGGTGTGGGCGTGGGTAAAGCCGCTGATGTGATTGGGGCTGTCAAGAAAGGCGTAGCCGATGGTAAAAAGCACCTCGTAGAAATTCCAATTACTAAAGCCAATTCAATTCCCCACCCAACAACGGGGGAAGGGGGTGCAGCCCGTGTTTTGATTCGCCCAGCAGCCCCAGGAACAGGGGTAATTGCCGGTGGTGCCGTTCGTACCGTTTTAGAATTGGCCGGGGTTCGGAACGTGCTTGCCAAGCAACTCGGCTCCAGCAACCCTCTCAATAATGCCCGGGCTGCGATTGAAGCCTTAGCATCCCTGCGGACTTTGGCAGAAGTTGCGGAAGAGCGGGAAATTTCCATCCAACAACTCTATAGCCAATAACTTCGAGGAAAATCAACCATGCGACTTACGGATATTCAACCACAAGCTGGCTCTCGGAAACGGGGCAGACGGATTGGGCGGGGAATTGCAGCTGGGCAAGGGGCTAGCGGGGGCTTTGGCATGCGGGGGCAAAAATCTCGCTCCGGCCGGCCGACTCGCCCAGGTTTTGAAGGGGGCCAAAATCCTCTCTATCGGCGGGTTCCAAAACTGAAACACTTTACGGTCGTGAATCGCCAGGCCTACACTACGATCAATGTCGGTCGCCTCAATGACTTAGCTGCGAATAGTGTGATCACCCTTGATTCCCTAATGGAAGCTGGGATTGTCACTACTAATGATGGCCCCCTCAAGCTTTTGGGAGATGGTGAATTGTCTGTAGCCCTCCAGGTCACAGCCACAGCCTTTACCCAATCAGCCCAGGCCAAGATCGAGCAAGCAGGTGGTTCTTGTACGGTGACTGGATAATCCAAAGCAAAGCAAGTTAGGTGCAGAGGTAACAGGTATGGTTGTCAGTCGCGGTAAAACGCCATCAGCCCAAGAAACATTCATGCAAATGGCCCAGGCCGCGGGATTACGCAGTCGGGTCTTAGTCACACTAGGGTTATTGATCCTAGTTAGGCTAGGGATTTATCTACCTGTGCCGGGCATTGACCGACAAGTTTTTGCAGCAGCCGTACAAAATAACTCGGTAATTCGCTTTTTAGATATTTTTTCTGGGGGTGGCATCTCAGCTTTAGGTATTTTTGCTCTGGGGATTCTGCCCTATATCAATGCTTCGATCATCATGCAGTTGATGACTGCGGCTTTACCATCCTTAGAGCGATTACAAAAGGATGAAGGGGAAGCTGGACGGCGAAAAATTTCCCAAATCACCCGCTACGTGGCCTTGGGTTGGGCGATCATTCAAAGTACAGGAATTGCCATTTTTGTTAACTCCATCCCAGGCGCAGCCCTGACACCAGGTCCTCTATTCTTAGCGGAAACTGCCTTAGCCCTAACGGCTGGTTCCATGTTTGTGATGTGGGTTTCGGAACTGATCACTGAGCGAGGCATCGGTAACGGGGCTTCCTTGCTAATTTTCTTGAGCATTGTTGCCTATCTCCCCAGTTCTGTGGGACAAACCATCGCCTTGGCCGAAAGTGGCGGCAGCATTGGTGGGATCATTGTCCTAGCCTTGGTCTTCCTGGTCATGATTGTCGGAATTGTCTTTGTTCAGGAAGGTACCCGCCGAATTCCGATTGTGTCAGCCCGGCGACAAGTTGGACGGCGATTATATCGGGAGCAAACTAGCTATTTACCCTTGCGACTGAATCAAGGTGGGGTGATGCCGATTATTTTTGCGTCGGCAATGCTGATTTTACCCTCCACCCTAGCCCAATTTAGCCAAAACGCCGTTGTTGCCCAGATTGCCGCCTATCTCTCTCCAGGGGGGCCAACACCTTGGGTCTATGTGGTTTTTTATCTGGTTCTAATCCTTTTCTTTAGTTACTTCTATGCCTCCCTAGTGGTGAACCCCGTCGATATGTCCCAAAACTTGAAAAAAATGGGGGCCAGTATTCCGGGAATTCGCCCCGGAAAAGCCACATCAGATTACATCGAAAAAGTCTTAAATCGCTTGACATTGCTGGGGGCTATTTTCTTAGGGCTAGTGGCCATTGTGCCAACGGCTGTCGAAAGTGCAACCCGGGTAACAACCTTCCAAGGCCTGGGGGCAACCTCTTTGCTGATCTTGGTGGGTGTGGCTATTGATACGGCTAAACAGATTCAAACCTATGTGATCTCCCAACGCTATGAAGGGATGGTGAAACAGTAATGCGCTTGATTTTGTTTGGCGGCCCAGGTTCCGGGAAGGGAACACAGGCAACATTTTTAGTAGATCACTTCCAAATTCCCCATATTTCCACAGGGGATATTCTTCGAGCCGAGCGAGCTAACAACAGCGAACTGGGTCAACAGGCCCAAACCTATATGGACAGCGGCCAACTGGTTCCCGATCAACTGGTGGTGGATATGGTGGAAAAACGCTTGACCCAGGCCGATGCTCAGTCGGGTTGGCTCTTGGATGGATTCCCCCGTAATGCCAACCAAGCCACAGTTTTGGAAGAGATGCTCCAGCGGACTGAACAGGGCTATGACTATCTCCTATTTCTGGAAGTACCGCCGGAGATTCTCAGCCAACGCTTGCTGGGCCGTCAGCGTCAGGATGATGATCCCAAGGTGATTCAGGATCGTTTACGGGTCTATGCCGAAGAAACCTTACCGATGATTCTCAGCTACCAGGATCATCCAAAGTTTGTCCAGATTGATGGCATGGAACCCATTGGGACTGTAACAACGGCGATTAAAACAGCGATAACCTCATAATCATAAAAAGGAGATGGCTTGTCTAAACAGGATGCGATTGAAATTGAAGGCACCGTGACCGAGTCTTTGCCCAATGCGATGTTTCGGGTTGACTTAGATAACGGATTTAATGTCTTAGCCCATATTTCTGGCAAAATTCGCCGCAACTATATCAAAATCCTCCCTGGGGACCGGGTCAAGGTGGAACTCACTCCCTATGACCTCACAAAGGGGCGAATCACCTATCGTTTACGGAAAAAATAATCAAAACTGGGTTCACCGTTGATCCGTAGATCAGGGCTGTATCAGGGGGGAGTGACCCAATCCAAACTAAACTCTTGATATGACCTGTAATCTTTGCTACAATCCTATATTTGCGACTATATAAGCGATCATTATGAAAGTTAGAGCCTCTGTCCGCAAAATTTGTGAAAAGTGCCGTGTTATTCGCCGCCGCGGACGCGTCATGGTGATTTGTACCAACCCCAAGCATAAGCAACGGCAAGGTTAATTTTGTTTATTCATTCAGTTTAGGGAGAACGACTTGTGGCCCGGATTGCTGGCGTAGATTTGCCCCGTGACAAGCGGGTAGAAATTGCCCTCACCTATATTTATGGCATTGGCCTAACCCGTTCCCAGGAAATCTTGGCTAAGACGGGGGTCAATCCTGACACGCGGGTCAAAGACCTCGGGGATAGCGATGTTTTGTCTTTGCGGCAAGCAATTGACGAATACGATGTCGAAGGGGACTTACGGCGGATTGAGGCCATGAACATCAAACGATTGATGGATATTGGCACTTATCGGGGCCGGCGGCATCGGATGGGCTTACCCGTGCGGGGGCAGCGGACTCGGACTAATGCTCGGACAAGGCGGGGAGCCCGGCGGACTGTGGCCGGTAAGAAAAAAGCCGCCGCCAAGAAATAGGACTAGGGAGCAATTGATGTTCCCTTGGCCCAGTTTGATCCCCCTTTTGACCGTCAACTACTGCACATGATTCAGGTTTAAGTTATGGCTCCATCCCCCAAACGTTCCGGCCCGCGCAAGCAAAAGCGCAATGTTCCCAGCGGCGTGGCCCACATCCAATCCACCTTCAATAACACAATTATTTCGATTACGGACACCAACGGTGAGGTCATTTCTTGGGCCTCTGCCGGTTCCAGTGGCTTTAAGGGGGCCAAAAAAGGGACTCCCTTTGCGGCTCAAACTGCAGCGGACAGTGCGGCCCGGTGGGCGATTGACCAGGGAATGCGCCAGATTGAGGTGATGGTCAGTGGCCCAGGCTCGGGACGGGAAACTGCAATTCGCGCCCTCCAAGGCTCAGGCCTGGAAATTACCTTGATTCGGGATGTCACCCCCATTCCCCACAACGGTTGTCGGCCCCCCAAACGGCGACGAGTTTAGAGCTAACAGCAGGAGAATTTGGCTCAATGTCTTATCAGATTGAATGTGTAGAAACTCGGGTTAATCCCGATTCCAGCCATTATGGCCGCTTTGTCCTCCAACCCTTAGAACGGGGGCAGGGGATGACTGTTGGCAATGCCTTACGGCGTATCCTCTTGTCTAGCTTGGTGGGAACAGCAGTCACCGCCGTCCGAATTGCAGGTGTCACCCATGAATTTATGACCATTCCGGGGGTGCGGGAAGATGTCATGGATATTCTCCTGCAAATGAAGCAGCTTGTTTTGCGTAGTTATACCAATGAACCCCAAATTGGTCGCCTGCATATCCAAGGGCCTGCAACCGTCACAGCCGATGATATTCAACTGTCTTCCGATGTTGAAGTCATTAATCCAGGCCATTACATTGCCACCTTAATGCCGGAAGCGACCTTGGAAATGGAATTCAAGATTGAGCGGGGAACTGGCTACCGGAGCATTGATCGCAGTCGAGATGACCGTTTGGCCCTTGACTATTTGCAACTCGATGCGGTGTTTATGCCTGTCCAGAAGGTGAATTACACCGTTGATGATATTCGGGTTGGGGGGCCTGGAGAGGATGATCGCCCCTTCAAGGATCGTTTGACCTTGGAAATTTGGACGAATGGCAGTATCAGCCCCCAAGAAGCATTGAGCCAATCGGCAAGCATTTTGGTGGAATTATTTAATCCCCTCAAGGAAGCTCCCCTCCATACGGCGGAACTTACCCGTGGGGATGACAATGATGAAGCTGGTCAAATTCAAATTGAAAGTTTGAATTTATCGGTGCGGGCCTACAACTGCTTGAAGCGGGCCCAAATCAATTCGGTGGCCGATCTCCTGGAATATTCCCAGGAAGACTTGCTTGAAATTAAGAACTTTGGGCAAAAGTCAGCGGAAGAAGTGATCGAAGCCCTGCAAAAACACTTGGGGATTACCTTGCCACCCCAGAAACCAGCCCGTAATTAGTGGAGTCTTGGAGGTATTATTATGCGTCACCGTTGTCGTGTCCCCCAGTTAAGTTTGCCTGCGGATCAACGTAAGGCCCTGTTGCGGAGTTTAACCACGGAGTTAATTCGCCACGGTCGGATCACCACCACCAAAGTTCGAGCTAAAGCTGTTCAAGCCCATGCGGACAAAATGATCACCCTGGCTAAGGATGGATCACTAGCAGCGCGACGGCAGGCCTTGGGATACATTTTTGACAAGAACTTAGTCCATTCCCTCTTTGCCCAGGCCCCTGAACGCTATGGCCAACGGACTGGTGGTTATACCCGGATTATCCGCACCGTCCGCCGCCGGGGTGATAATGCGGAAATGGCTGTGATTGAGTTAGTTTAACGAGCAACTATCATGGCAGGCCTGGTCGGAGATACACAACAGCGAATCGCCTTGGTTATTCAATACCTGGGGACTCACTATCATGGCTGGCAATGGCAACCCCGACAACGGAGCATCCAGTCCGAAATTGAGTCGGCTATTAGTGGAGTGCTCGGTGAACCGGTTCGTTTACATGGGGCCGGTCGCACTGATACTGGGGTACACGCCGCTGCCCAAGTCGCCCATTTTGATACCAATGCTGTAATTCCTGCCCATCGCTGGCCAGCCATCCTCAATGGTCGGTTACCCAAGGACATTTTAGTTCGGGGGGCAGTGGCGGTTTCTTTGCCCTGGCACGCAAGGTTTTCGGCGATTTGGCGGCGGTATCGGTACACCCTCTATACGGATCCGCTGCCGAATTTGTTTTTAGCTCCCCTGGCCTGGCATTACTATCACCACGATCTTGATGTCAGTCAAATGCAGGCAGCTTTAGAGCCACTCCTTGGGCAGCAAAACCTGGCCACCTTTGAACGGGCTGGATCAAGTCGTCCCCATACTTGGGTGGAAGTTCAAGAAGTCTCCTGTCAACGGCGGGGGGCAGTAGTAGAAATTGAAGTCCAGGCCAGTGGCTTTCTTTACGGGATGATGCGGCTATTAGTTGGCCTATTGGTACAGGTTGGCTCTGGGCAGCGTTCTAGTTTAGACTTTACCCGGATTTGGCAGCAAAATTGTCGCGATGAAGTCAAGTATTCGGCTCCGGCCAAGGGACTTTGCTTATTGCGGGTTGGCTATCCAGATTTTCCTCTATCCCAGGAGGTGTGGTTTGATACCTTGCCTCGCTGGTGTCTATCCCCGGCTCATCCAGATTTGTCCATTGCTTGATCCCTTGCTTAGTCACTGCCTAATCACCATGAGAATAATCCTATGACCACAACGAATCTAAATAAAACCTATTTACCCCCTGTCGCGGAACTGGAACCCCAATGGTACGTCATTGATGCTGCCGATCAGCGGTTAGGGCGTTTGGCAACCGAAGCAGCCCGCGTGTTACGGGGAAAAAACAAACCCACCTACACCCCCCACATGGACACAGGTGACTTTTTAGTGATTATCAACGCGGAGAAAGTGGCGGTTACGGGGAAAAAACGGAGCCAAAAAGTGTATCGCCGCCATTCGGGTCGGCCCGGCGGGATGAAAACGGAGACCTTTACCCAACTCCAGGCCCGGATTCCTGAGCGGATTATTGAGCAAGCGATCAAAGGGATGCTGCCCAAAAATTCCTTGGGACGGAAACTGTTCACTAAACTGAAAGTCTATGCTGGCCCCAATCATCCCCACACGGCCCAAAAGCCAGAAACTCTAACCATTTCTACAATCCCAGGAGTGTAATTCCATGCAAATTGCCGAATCTAAGCGGGCTGTTTATCTTGGTACGGGCCGGCGGAAGTCTTCGATTGCCAGGGTGCGTCTTGTCCCCGGTACGGGTCAACTGATCATCAATGATCGCCCCGGTGAGCAGTATCTCAATTTCAACCCCGGCTATATTGCCCTCGCCAAAGCCCCCCTAGAAACCCTGGGGCTGGAAAGTAGCTACGATATTCTTGTGAATGCCCATGGCGGTGGTTTAACCGGCCAGGCCGACTCCATTCGCTTAGGTGTTGCCCGGGCCTTATGCCAGTTGGATGGGGAAAATCGTAAACCCCTGAAAGTGGAAGGCTATCTCACTCGGGATCCACGGGCTAAGGAACGGAAAAAATATGGATTGCGGAAAGCGCGCAAAGCCCCGCAATATTCCAAACGTTAATTTGGCAATTCGCAACCTTTTAAAAATCAGCCAATCTTTTCTTTCAGTACATCGGAGCCTAACTATGCCCAAAGCAAATATTCATCCTGAGTGGTATCCCGAAGCCAAAGTTTACTGCAACGGCGAACTAGTCATGACCGTTGGCTCAACCAAACCGGAACTCCATGTGGATGTCTGGTCAGGGAATCATCCCTTCTTTACTGGAACTCAGAAAATTCTCGATGCTGAAGGTCGGGTCGAGCGATTCCGCCGGAAATATAGTCGGGAAGGGGCGGTCAAGGGCAATCGGCCGACCAAAGCTAAAGCGAGTCAAGACAAAAAATAAGCCTTGCCAAAAACCTAAATTCCAGTCTGGCTGTCTTTAGGGATGAATTTGTTCGAGAATTCCCCGGAGGCGGTCATAGTCTTCTTTTAGGAGAGTATTTAAGTTACGGCCGGCTTGGATTAACCAGGCCTGGTCATAGTTTTGCTGCTGATACATTTGTCGTAAGGTGGCTGCGATGACGGCATCCACTGGGCCGCCCCTGAAATGCAGAATTGTCCGTAAAAATAGGGGATTTTGGGCAAAGGGGCTGAGTTCCAGACCAGTGCAGGGATAGACGGCCTGGTGGAGTTGGGGGGGCTGAGGTGGGAGATGCTGATAAGTTTGTCCATTGCCTTGAAAGCCCATAATTGCGGCCCGAAATTCAGCTTTGATCATCGCAAAAATCTGGGGCTGCTCTAGGCGCAATTGCTGGAGGCTCAGTCCCAAGGCCTGGGCCCGATGAATAGAGTCCATCGGAGCAGCCGCAGCATAACAGACAATGGCATAAACCGTTTGCCCGCTCAGTTCATCAATGGTCTTAACCCAACTTCCTAGGCCTGGTAAAACCGGAAAATCTAAATTTGGACTCTCTAGACATTGGGCCGTAAACTCAGCCGTACTGGTGGCAATCACCTCCGCAAAGGGGGATATCGGTGTATCCTTTTTTTTCAAGTTCATGGATGAGTTGTCAGACCAAGATATTTAACGAAGGTCAGAGTGCTAGCCATTATAACGTTACTCAGATTTTCTAAGAGAAAATAAGCCTCAAAAGCATTGCCGACAAAGTATTTTCTGCCCGACCTCTACTTAGTCCTGAGTGAGTTATCTCAACCATCTAGAGTAACCCTCAGTAACCGTGTTTATTAAGAAAGCCCAGGTAGCATTTTTCTTTGTTGCCTCGTCTCAGATATCTAAGTTCTCAGTTAATAGTTCTATTTCTTAAGTTAATTTATGTTTGCCGCCAATCCATTCTGTTAAGTTGTGGCGGTCGGCGGAGTTAAATTTCGGACTAAACTAGAGGAAGCTGTTAAAAGTCATTGCCTATGACATGACTGATGGGCATCCTCAGCTTTCCTAGGGTCTCTCTAGGGTTAGGGTTTAACATTACCTATGGGTTGATGGGCATGGCCCTAGGCTATAAGCATCCCGATAGTTCTTGGCAATCTTGTTAGGGCAAATGTTGTGGACAGTTATCGCCCCCTGTTCCAGTTGGCTGATGTGCGACCGTTGATTCAGTCTCTGGCGCGGGTTATGCGGGTTGGGGTGATCGGTGTGATGTTAGCCTGGGGACAGCCAATTCTTGTATTTGGGGCAGAGCGGGTTGTCGTCAGTTACTTCATTCTCGAACGCTCCATTAGCTTGTCAGAGTTAACCCACTACGCTGAAACTGGAAAGACCTCTAGACGTTTACGAGCCTATTTAGACGCTTTGGCCCCTCATCAACGGGAACAGCTACGCACAGCATTGCAAGAACGATTAATCTTGGAGCCTGTGGCAGTGGCCCAGTTACTCTATTCACCCTTGGGTGAGGCAATGTTGGAACAGGTCAGTACGGTGGTTCAGTCAGAATCGCGCCAGGCCAATGCCCAAGCCTTACGGGCCGCCCTGATTCTCGCCGCTACAGATCCCCAAGGACTTTCGGCCTTGAGCTTAATTCGTCACTATCCAGCTAAAGCAATGCGGGTAGATTTAACCAAGGGCTTAGAAATCCTGAAAACCTTTCAACTGCTAGTGCGGCAGAGTCAATCTGTTTTGGCTAGTGTCCGTCAACAAAGCCAGGCTGAGGCGGCTAACCAGGCCCCGATTTCGCCCCAATCCATGCAGGCCTTAACGGAGCCGGGGCCTTGGCGTGTCCAGGTTCTTTCTTGGACGGTTACTGATAATTCCTCAATCCGATTGGCGCGCACAGGCCAACCCCGCACCCTCAATGTAGAAGTCTATCTACCCACGCCACCCCCACCCACCCCGATTCCCCTCGTGGTGATTTCCCACGGTTTAGGTGCCGATCGCTACAGTTATGCCTATTTGGGGGAACACTTAGCCTCCCATGGTTTGGCGGTGGCAGCGATTGAACATCCGGGTAGCTCAATGCAACATTTATTGTCCTTTTCAGGGGGAGACTCGGACAGTCTGCGGGCTGGGCAGGAATTTATTGATCGTCCCTTGGATATTTCATTTATTTTGAATCAGTTAAGCCAATATCCCGCCTATTTACGGCCTTGGCCAGGACGCGTCAACCCCCAAGAAGTGCTAGTGATTGGGCAATCCTTTGGTGGATATACGGCCTTAAGATTGGCAGGCGCAGCCTTAAATCGGGCCAAACTGAAGCAAAATTGTCCACCATCCCTCAGTGCCTCCCTGAATGTCTCACTCCTCCTCCAATGCCAGGCCCTGTCGCTTCCTCCAGATACAGATAACTTGACTGACCCTCGCGTCAAGGCCGTTTTGGCTATCAACCCCATCAGTAGCAAAATTTTTGGTCCGGCTGGATTAGCGGCGGTACGCGTTCCCGTGATGATAGTTGCTGGGAGTGCCGATACCATTGCCCCAGCCCTAGCCGAACAGGTACTTCCCTTTACTTGGCTCAAGACTCCCCACCGCTATCTGGTCTTGATGGATGAGGCGACCCATTTTTCTACCATTGGCCAATCCCAAGCTGATACCACAGGGATGCCGATCCCAATAGCTCTAATTGGCCCGACTCCACGCCAATCGCGATATTATTTACGGGCGTTGAGTTTAGCCTTTGTGAATACCTATCTCCACCAGGATCAATCGATGGAGGTCTATCTGAGTGCGGCGGCGGCCCAGGCCTTGAGTCAACCTCCCTTAACCATTCACATTACTCAGGCCTGGAATGCGACAGCCCTCAATTCCGCGTTGCAAAACCTAGATCAACCTGTTTCGCCCCCTCCTGTTATGCTGGCCCACTAGAGCTTATTGTTTTCATGCGCACCATTGCCGAAATTAACGCCAAAATCCAAGCTGGCAGAGCAACTGTCTGGACAGTCGATCAGGTGAAAGCCCAGGCCAAGGAGTTGGGGATTCCTGAAATTGCCAACCGGGTGGATGTGGTAACTACCGGCACCTTTGAAGCAATGGAAGCATCAGGGGGGATGATCAACCTGGGGCCAACGGATCCGCCGATTAAGCTGCGGCAATGCTGGTTAGATGGGGTTCCGGCCTATACGGGGTTTGGGGCTGTGGATTTGTACATTGGGGCAGCCAAAGCAGTGGAATCTCCCCTCGAAACAGACATGGAAGAACGGGGCGGGGGGCAGGTCATTGCCAATCTCATTGCCGGGAAGCCAGTACAACTGCGGGCGACGGGCCAAGTGACGGACTGTTATCCACGGGCCAGCTTTGAAACCACAATTACCAAAGACACCATCAACCAGTTTTATCTCTATAATCCCCGGAATCTTTATCAAAATTTTATTGTTGGGGTGAATGGCGGTGAACGGTTACTTCATACTTATCTAGGCCCTCTACAACCCCAACTTGGTAATGCGGTTTATGCCCATCCAGGGGCTTCGGCTCCGTTGCTGAATGATCCTCACTTGCGTTTGATTGGGATTGGAACACGGATCTTTTTAGGGGGTGGAATTGGTTATGTGGCCTGGGAAGGGACGCAACATTTTCCCTTACAAAAACGCCTCGAAAATCAAACTCCCATTGGCCCAGCGGCGACTCTGGCTTTAATTGGTGATGCTAAAACCATGACACCTGAATGGGTGCGGGGCTGCTATTTTAAGCATTATGGTTCCTCTTTAATGTTAGGAGTGGGAATTCCCTTACCTGTGTTGGATGAACGGGTCATTTATCACTGTGCGGTACAAGATGAGGAGGTGGTGGCCCCGGTGGTGGATTTTTCAATTCCGCGTCGAGTCCGTCCCACCTTTGGCCTGGTCAGTTATGCGCAACTTAAGTCTGGGAAGATCAAAATTGAAGGAAAAACCGTCCGTACTGCGCCATTAAGTAGTATTTATCTCGGTCGGCAAGTGGCCAAAGAACTCCAGGCCTGGATCCAAACCGGAAAATTTTTATTAACCGAACCCGTTGCCCCTTTGGCTATGGATCGGGCCTTTCTACCCCAAAACCTCTGGGAAAGCTAGACCGCCGGTCGGAAATTTAACGAGTTGTTGGTGCAGACGGCTATCCGGGGGATAATCAAAGGGAATGGCCGTTCACCGCCAAATGCCTGATGACTCAAGGCCGTGATGGTACTGTCAAGCCATAATTTCTAGAGGAGTCAAAATCTGGCCATTATTTTATTAATTGTTGTGGTTTCTGATGATTGTTCAAGAGGATTTTTGTGATTTGGGCTGTGGAGAATGTTTGCACGGGGCGGATTTGGGCTTTGACTTTACCATGGCCTTCCAACCGATTGTAAATATTCAAACCCAGAGCATTTTTGCCTACGAAGCCCTTGTGCGCGGCCTTCATCAAGAACCAGCCGGGATGATTTTAGAGAAAATTAATCAAACCAATCGCTATCGCTTCGACCAGGCCTGTCGGGTCAAGGCCATCAAGCTGGCATCAGAGTTACAAATGCCCTGCTACTTGAGCATTAACTTTCTGCCCAATGCCGTATATCGCCCAGAGTTATGTATTCGGACAACATTAGCCGCTGCTGACGAATATGGGTTTCCCATTGACCAAATTATTTTTGAAATTACGGAAGGGGAACGGGTTGAGGACCAGGCCCATTTACGGGAAATCATTGAATACTATCAAAAACGGGGCTTTAAGACCGCCATTGATGACTTTGGGGCCGGCTATGCGGGGCTGAACTTGTTAGCAGAGTTTCAAACAGATTTTCTCAAGTTGGATATGGCCCTGATTCGCCACATTGAAACGGATCCGATTCGCCAGGCCATTGTTAAAGGAATTTTGCACGTTTGCCGGGATTTAGGCATTACTCCAATTGCGGAGGGAATCGAAACTGCGGCGGAATTGACCTCAATCCAAGAGATGGGTATTGAATTGGTGCAAGGCTATTTCTTTGCCAAACCGGCCTTTGAAGCTTTGGGAGAACCGCAGTGGGGTTCAGAGCTATCTCCAAAAACGTAAAAGTATTTCAAATTATATTATTCTTGCAAAGTTTATATGGTGATAATTGACAGTATCCTAGTTTGATTTGACCCTATCCAGAAACCAATCTTTATACCTGATTTGAAACAGTCCTCAGTCATAGTTAAAGTAAAGATTCCCATCGCGAGGATAAATCAGATCGTGGACAGAAATGAGATGGAAAGAGCGAATTGGAAACTTCATCGGGAGTACAAAGATGCTCAAGGAAATGTTCATGTAGAGTATCGAGATCCGGAAGGAACTGTTCATGCTTATAGCAATGGCTACATGGATGGTCAACTGATTGAGGAACAACGGCAAAATCAGCGAGAAAATCAGGCTGATAGAAATATCTCTAAAGGGGTTTTGATTGGGATTATTGTGGCTTGCGTGGGAGGTTTGACCGCTGGCACCATTTATATGATGACTCGTCCCAACACCCCTCAGCCTGCTGCTGTATTAGTCCCTAACTATGCCAAGTCTCCTGCACCGCAAACCCAGGTGAATGAGAAACCCAACGTGACGATTGTGAATGTTCCCCAGGCCCCGAGTACACCCTCAACTACTACTGTGATCAATCAGCCCATTGCCGCCCCCAAGCCAACCACGACTAATCCCAGTTCTGCTGTGCCTAAACCTACCGTTGCGACTGCGCCAGCCCTCACTGCCGGCCAAATTGATAGCAACCTGAAAAATACCGCGATTAAGCAACTGCAAGCATCTTTCCCGAATAATCAGTTAGTGGTTGACGTGAAAGATACAAACATCACGATCTCTGGAACAACAGAAACTTCAGCCCAACTGCAACAGGTTCAACCCATGCTTTCGACTATTCGAGGTATCGGTAAAATTACGGTTAATGCCACCGTCAAGGAGAATCCAACCAACAGCGGTAATTTGTAATCCGGTCAAGTTGTGCCTAAAAGTATCCACCAACAAGCTCCTGCCACCAGGCCAAGTCCGAGTTGATGGGGCAACAGCAGTTTTAATGATTGTCGGGTAATCCGTTGACTTAACCAGAGGCTCACCCCCAGGCCAAAGAGAATCACAACCCCTTGTAAAAATGCAATCACTGCCGGATGGGCTACAAGGATCGGTAAACTAATGCCATTAAACCCAATCGTTGCTGCGGCCACTGGTAAAAGTTTGCCCCCTTCTCCTAAACCCCAGGGTAAATAATGGGCTAAGTTTCCGGCCCAAACTAACGGCAAATACCCATAGGCTAATTCCAACCAGGGACGCGGTTTAATGTTTCCTGAGAATAGCCAGGTTACGCCATAGGCCAAAATCGGAATCAACGCCGCTATACCTAAAACCGCTACGGAAGCCAGGCCATGGAACCAAAAATTTTCCAGATGCCAGTTAAAGCCGCTCAAGTATTCTAAATCCGGTAAATGATGCAGAAAAATTCCCCCTAAGAGTAACAACAACAGGGCAATTTCGGCCGGGCGGGGGGTATGGGTCGTCCAAAGTTCAATGCCGGGGGGACGCAAATTCAAGGCAACAGACCGATGGGGACAGGCCTGGAGGCAGGTCATACATAAAACACAATCCCGGTTATCGACTAATTGGGCTGGATGGGAATAGAGGGGACAGCCATTGGTTTCTAACCCTTCCCCCAGGGCAGGCCCGCCTTTATAGCATTGGTAGGTTGAACATTCTGCCCCACAAGTCCCCTGCTGGGCCCGGAGTTCCGTCATGGAAAGCTTGGCAAACAGGCCATTCATCCCGCCAATCGGGCAGAGATAGCGACACCAAAATCGCCGTTCAAAGCGCAAGGAGCCAATCACCGCCCCGCCTGTAATCAAAAGTAAAAGCCAACTGGACAGATAGGCCGTATTGGGTAAATCCCAGAGTTCTTCCCATAAAAAAATGAGGGCAAACAGGGCAAATAAAAACCAGGCCCCGTATTTTTCCGCCGTTTGTCTTGGCCATTTTTCTAGGGTGCGGGGAAAGAGCCAGAGGGAAAGTTTTTGGGTCAGTTCGCCATAAATCATGAATGGACAAACCGCGCACCACAGCCGCCCAACAAAGGGAAAGCCAATCAGGATCAATGGCCACCACCAACACCAAAACAAGTTCAAGGCAAAATTCTGATCCCGTGTTTGTGGCCCACAAAAGAGAATCGCCACCACTGCCGCAAAGACCCAGGTTGTGATCCCATAGTTGAGCCAGTTGGGCCAGGCCGGACTTCTCAGGAAACTGCGCAACCTGGGATAGACATTCAGTAGATTGACCCGAAAGCGGCGTTTTTTCCCTTCAGCAGCCCAGAATACTTCTTCCGTTAAGTCTGCCCGCTCCCCGCGTTGATTCACAGCCCGCTCCACCAGGCCCGCCAATTCCCTTAAATTTCCGGGAAAGTCATAGCTCTGTAAGCGGCGGAGGGCTTCTGGGGTGAGGGATACTCGTTCGCAACAACGGGCCCGACAAATCAAGCTGATGTAATAGTCCACATGGGCTTCAATATCGGCCTTGCGAACCCGTAAGGGAGGTACTTTAATCCTGGTGGCAATCACCTTGTCCAAACGCGTATCGGCTTTTTCAGCAATTAAAATAATCCGGGCCTGGTTGCGGCTAAAGGTCACTTCAGGGCTAGACTCCGTTGCCCCAACTGGTTGATAGGTATTGGTTTTTAAGAGATTGAGAATTGCTGGCCATAGGGGGGCGGGTAAATCTTGAATATTGTTGAGGATGATGGTTCCCGTACCCACCCAGGCCAAGAGTCCTGTTTTTCCCCCAGATCGGCCAAAAAGTTCGGCTCCACTCAGTTGCAGTTTGTCACAGGCAATTTTGATTAGGGGTTGTCGCCGTTGCCGGGAGCCGAAGTGGATCAGGGCTGCAATATTATCTTTTTCCAGGCCTGGTTCGCCAAAAATCAGCACATTCTCCTGGCCTTGGGCGGCGGTTTTAATCTGTTGCCGGAGTTGGACTGCATAGCGACTTTTGCCAATAATCCCACGCTTGGCCTGGGGAACAATATAGGGGCGGAGAATCTGTTGGCGTTCCTGCTCGCGGCTGAGTTGGTTGGTAAGAGTTGTCACCGCGACGGCTAGTTGTTGGGAGAGGGCCTGGGACAGTTCCGGGTGCTGGTTAATCAGTTCGGTTAATTTGGCCTGGGGTAATAGCCAGAGTTCCGCAGCCGTGAGGGCAGTAATTGGGTTGGCAATCGGTTGCTGGAGGAGAAGTTCAGCCCAAAATAAAACTGCGCCCGGAAAGAGAATTTCAGTTTGTCCCAGGCCTGTGCTGGTTTGACTTTCTAACTCACCCGCAATTAATAAAAATAATCCCGGTGGCCTGGTGTTGGGAGGAGTAAGGCGTTGATCAGCCCCCAAAAAAACTAATTCTAAGTGAGTTGCAATGGTTTCTTGCAAGGAATCACTGAGGGCAGCAAACGGGGGGTGTGATTGGAGCCAAACCAAAGCAGTATCAGGAGTCATGGCAAATCCAGGCCAAGGGTATCTCCATTATCCCAGGCCGGAAGAGTGATGTATTATCTCCTCCCAGGGGGAGATGCCGGTTGTTTGTGGCAGGGGTTCAGATTAGGGATGCATCGTTCTTAGAACAAGGAAAGTTGACTAACCAGGCCAGGGTCTTCAATTGCTGCTCTCCTTAGCATCAGAAGTCATGATCAGTTTGATCAAATTCAAGGGCAGAGAGTCGGTTTCGCCCAGTTCATCTACATAAATCTGATGGACATTTCCACTTTCTATAGCAATACCCATTAATAAGTGAGCTATAATTAAACTTATCTATTGTCAAGTAAGATGAGGGAGACAACCATGAGTTACAGCGAAGATTTACGGAAGAAAGCCTTAGAAGCAGTCGCTAGAGGAGCAGTAAAAGCGCAGCTATGTAAAACTCTAAATATTAGTCGAAATACTCTAGATTCTTGGATAAAACGTTATGTAGAAACTGGCTCATATACTCCTCCTTCTTATCATCATCAAAGACGTAAACCCAAAATAGATAATCTGGATAAATTCAGAGAATTTGTTCTTGAGAATAATGATAAGACTCAACAGCAATTAGCAGATTTATGGGGTCATAATATTACTCAGCAAGATGTTAGTCGCGCTCTGCAAAAGTTGAATATAACCCCAAAAAAAAGACCTACACCTATGCAGAAAAAGATGAAGACGAACGCAATAAATTTACGGCTCAGTTAAAAGAAACAGCCCCTTGAACCATCCTATACATAGACGAAGCTGGGATTGTAGACCACAGGTCATGCGTAGCTAATCGAGATCATTACCCTTATGGTTACAGTCTCAAAGGAACCCGATGCTATGGCGTTAAATGCGGTCGCAAGCGTGAGCGAGTGAGTTGGGTCGCTGCTCTATACAATCACCAGTTAATTGCCCCCTTAGTTTTTTCAGGGTCATGCAACCGAATTTTAATAAAAGAGTGGTTTAAAACCAAGTTATTACTTCAACTTAAACCCAACACTAAAATTATCTTAGATAATGCCTCTTTTCATAAAGGACAAGACTTAGAACAAGTAATTGAAGAAGCGCATTGTCAACTCTGGTATTTGCCTAAATATTCACCAGACCTCAATCCAATCGAACGTTGTTGATCTACATTAAAGAATAGCATGAAGAAATCGCTAAATGCCTTTGATTCGATTCATGAATGTGTAAATAATGCATTTATAAATAGTCCTATAGCAGTTGGGTAGTGCTATAGAACCATGTTAGGAGATGAGCGAATAAAATCACTAACCGATTCTTAATTTCGTTTTTTTCACGAATCCCCATAGATATTAACTCTTGGGCGAGATGTTCCCAATCTAAAGGTTTAATCTGATGTTGGGCTAAGGCCTGAGCTTGCTCATTAACCCATGCATAAAAATCCTGCTCATATAATGATTGCTTAAGTATCATGGAACTGTCCTAAAATACGACCCGTTGGTACAAAGACTGTATCGAAATCTGGAAATTAATTGACATTAAAGCCAACACACTCTCTTGACCTTCAATTGGCTGGAATAACCATTGCCCATCATCCCGTTTACTAAATTGCTCGACATAATAGGCGGATTGGGAAATGAGAATATATTCCTGCAAACTGGGTAACAACCGATAAAATCCAAACTTTTCAGTCCGGTCATAATTCGCTGTCAAGTCTGATAACACCTCAATAATCACCTTGGGGTTTGTCACCACCACCGGATTGTTACCTTGATAAATAGGTTGACCCTCGGTAATTAAAACATCAGGATAGGTATAGACTCGGCAAGGTTCAATCCAAACTTTGACATCATTGATATAGGTGTAATAGTCCTGATCATCAACGGTGAGGGGAAAAAGGCGACAAAAGTTGAGGGCAATTTGGTTATGATATGTTGTCCCGCCGGTCATGGGGATAATCTCTCCGTCAATGTATTCATTTCTGAACTCAGCGGTTTCCTCTAGGGCCAGATACTCTGCCGGACTATAGTGCTTAACGTCTGGTTGGGCAATCATGGTCTTTCTCCCTAACACCCCTGGCAAAAATTTTGGTTCATGGCTATGGCGTTACGCATTCAAGGCGAGACGGGGACAGTGCTTGATGGGCAGTCTTTTTGACATTTCTCTTCTCTCAGAGCAGTCTGCCTAAGGCTATATCCCATAACTTAACATTTTCATTCCCAGGCCTAGGTCTAATTTAATGCAGCAATAATAAAATTTTCTAGCTCTGTAACTTAAGCACTTAGCCTTTACCGTTGCGTTGGCCATAGTGGTTGTTGTAGTGAATCCTCGCGCCGGCCCAGTGGAGTTTTTCCCGCAGTGTTTGATAAAAAGAGTAATGATCTTTCAAAACAATAAATCGGGCTTCACAATTAGCCATGAAAACATCCACCCGCTGGCCTGGCCAAATCGAGGTGGCTAAAACCCCATCCATCCAGAGTTTGGTCGTTAAGTTGCGATCTTCGAGGGGCCAAATGCTAACAACCGAGCGGGCCGGTAAAACAATCGGGCGACTGGATAAACTTAAGGGACAAATCGGGGCAACGGCAATTGCTTCCATCCCCGGATGAATAATTGGCCCATTGGCGGCGACTGTATAGCAAGTGGATCCAGTCGGAGTCGCGACAATCATCCCATCCCCTTGATATTGATCCACCACATCCCCATCAATTTCCATTTCCAAGATGGCGGTCAACATCCGGTCGGCTGATGCGGGTTTAATGCACATTTCATTTAAGGCTAAGTATTTTTCTCCCACAGGTTCAGATTGGGGTCGCGGCCCTTCATAGGCCTGGGCCTGGAGCATCATCCGTTGTTGCATGGCATATTGATCGTCTCGGAGTCGCTGCAGGAGGGTGGCTGTATCTTGAAACAGTTCAAAGGGTTCCGTCAAAAATCCCAGATGTCCCCCCACATTCACCGCCAATATTGGAATACCTTCAGGGGCTAAATGTCGGGCTGCGGCTAGGGCTGTGCCATCTCCCCCCAAAACAAAGGCCAAATCTATCGGGCGATTGACTGAGGCCATAAACACGGGATAGGGATTATCCTGGGGGCCACTGGGGCCAACGAGAATCCGACACCCTTCTTGTTCGAGGATCTGCCCCAAGGTTTCGGCCCAACGTTGACTAAAGGCATCTCCAGCTTTGTAAACAATCAAGGCCTGGGCTAATTCCACAGCAAACACTCCTGAGACTGACTCAGTTTTTAGGGGGGTGTAAGTACAGTTATAGTCTGGACAAATGCAAGGCAATACTAGAGTTCTAAACTAAGGCTCTCAACTAAATCTCCAAACTAAAGAGTAGGGAGTCTAAAACTTCGCCGTTGATGGTTTCTGAAATTGTCGCCAGGATAGCAGTCAGCTTGGCATGAAGCGTATTCAGCAAGGCCTGGTGGAGGTCAAAGCGGGAATTGATTTCCGAGCTAAGGCTAATCAGGCGAATATTTGGCAACTCGGCATCAATTTTTAAAACCCCAGCCGCGCGCCAGACATAGAGGGAGCGTCTAATTTCATTGTCCGAGGCCTGGAGATCAGGGGGCAACTGAATTTGATGGAGGAAAGTATTCATGTCTTGGTGGCTGGGGCGAAGTTCAAGCAGGGCCTGGCCAATGATTGCCAAAATGGACGCGCTAGGTAAGTTTTCCTGAAATAGGTCGCCATTGGTGTTAAACAGTTCGCCAAAGTCTGTGGCCAGGATCTGCCGATAGGTGTCGGGATGATGAAGGGGCTTAGGTATAACATCCGGTTCAAGGCTAAAAGGTTCGGGTATATAAGAGCGGCAAAAGAGTTTTAAGCAATTTCCAGCCCGTGCCAAACAAAATTCTGAGTCCTGGCAGGCAAAACGCAGGTATTCATTAAAGCGGACAATTCCCAAAGGGAGAAAAATTTGCTTGAGGTGAGGAATAATCGCATAAATAATTGGCTCAACTAGGCTGGGGAAAATGCCTTCCGCTTGAAACGTCTGCGATTTAGGGGAGAGATAAAAATAGGCGTTTAGAAGTTCTTGAATTTTGCGCGCCGCTTCAATTGGCTCCCTAGAGGTGAGGGGGGAGAGTTGAGCGACCAGGCCATCCGCAAACACCACCATTGCTTTTCTTGAGCTAGGGGTTGGACTGGCATTAGAGGGTTCGGAAGTTTTTGCGCCAGTGCGTTTTCGTCTTCTGCGGGGTTTGAGGGGTAGCTGGGGATCGCCAGTGGGATCGGTGAGGTTGGTGCCGTTTAGGGGTGTGGGTGGGAGAGGGGGTAATTCCAGATCAGCCGTTTTAGGGGGAGCCTCTTGACTATCTGGGGAAAGGTTCGTTATGGTTTCTGCTGCTGCTTCACTGGTGCGGTTCTGGCTACGCAGGATTGGTCGGGGGGGGCTGGAGGAGAGTACTTCACCATTGGGACTGACTGGGTTCCGTTGGCGTTGATCAACCGGATAGGGAATCTGAATAAAGTGATGACACATGGCCTGGAGTTTTTTACTGGCAGAATTGTCATAGGCACAACCGACCAAAACTTTTCCATACCAGCGGAGTTTCTCAGCCAGGGAGGCAAAGCCACCATCCCCGGAGACAATCACCACACATTCAATAATCGGGTTTTGATGGACTAGGTGAATCGCATCCACAGAGAGTTGAATATCTGTGGCATTTTTCTTGATGTCATGTTCAAAGTTAATAAATTGCTCGGGTTTAATCCCCAACTGACTGATTTGTTGACGAATGCTTTTAAGAGCATCATTACTCCAATCCGCATAGGCATATTGACCGACAATTTCCCCAACAATTTCGACAGCGGTGATCCGGTCTAAAATATCCTTGATGGAAACGCGATAGATATGGCCGTTACGATTTTTATAGCCTTCTGTTAAATTTTCAATATCAAATAAAATAACGGTCTTCAATTTAGAAATAGTCCCTTGCTGGGGGGGAATTTCTGGGGCAACGGGATTACCATGGACAAGAGTCACCCGGCCTGGTTCGATCCCATTTGGGTCTGTTGCTTGGGATGGACGATCTTTAGGAGTTGATTCCTCTTGTTTCCGAGATTGGGTAATTGCACTGCTTCCCAAGGCCCCCAGGCCACTGCTGAAAATAATCGCCACTGGGTCTTTCAACGTCAGGGCCAGAGTAGAAATGGTGCCAGCAGCCAGGGTACTGAGGGTAATAATTAACCAAGATTGAGTTGGGGAGCGAAACAGATTCATAAAACGAGTCTAAGACTTGCGTAAGTCCTTAGCCATATTGCGGAACATATCCAAATTGTTATCCCGTTGCCGCCGTTCGGAAAGCTCTGGGGCTGGTTGATTCACTTCTTCCAGGGTAGGCTCAATGGTGGCCCGATTCTGGGCTTCTAGATCCACTTTTTCCAAGGATGAAACCACTTCAATCACCTCGGCTCCCTCTTTGGCTCCTCCGGTGGCGGGAAAGGTTTTTCGGACTGCCTTGGCCGTGCGCATATAGTCAATATTGCCAAAGGTCTTTGCTTCATCGGGATCTAGAAAAAACTCTTGGTTTGGCTTGTCTGGCTTAGGATTGGCCGCCTTGGCTGCTTTCTTGCCCCCCAACAACCCATCAAATAACCCCATACCGCTACCTACTCTTAAGAAAAGAATCAACTCCCCATAGTTTAATGTCAAATCCTAGGTTTTACAAAGGTTTACAGTAAGTCGGTAGCCGGATTGGTGCAGAAATTCTCTCCAGTCTGAAAAAGCAGAAAATGCCGTTGGTTACAATGGACAGTACTGTGCTGCGAGATTCAGTTCCATGGCCCCACCAATTTCCCTAGTTGGCTTAAAGGCAGATCAATTTCGCCATCCCCTTGATCAGCAGGCAACCCAGGCCCTGAAGCAACTCCCTGGCATGGATCTCCTCGTGCGTAACCTCCTGGCCCCCGTGGCTGAACCAGTTTTTTACCTGGAAAATATTAGCTCGAGCCTCCTAGTCGGCCCCAACCAACTCCCGGAACTCCACGCCCTCTTGGGCCAGGCCTGTGAAATTTTAGATGTGGAAGTGCCGCAACTCTATGTCCGCCAAAATCCAGTTCCCAACGCCTACACCCTGGCCATGCGCGGCAAGCAACCCTTTATCGTCATACACACGTCTCTGTTAGATCTACTCACTCCAGCGGAAATCCAGGCCGTGCTTGCCCATGAACTCGGTCATCTTAAATGTGAACATGGGGTTTACCTCACCTTGGCTAATTTGATTCTCTTGGCTGCGGGGCAACTTAATCCCTGGGGAACGATCTTGGCCCAAGGCCTGCAAACCCAACTCATGCAGTGGTTACGCTGTGCCGAATTAACCTGTGACCGGGCGGCGTTGTTGGTGGCTCAGGATGCGCGGGTTGTGGCTTCGGTGTTGATGAAACTCTGTGGGGGAAGTCGCACCTACCAGGATCAACTGAACTTGGATGCCTTTCTGGCCCAGGCCCAGGCCTACAGTCAATATCGAGATCAATGGGGTGATCTGTATAAAGATGTCCAAACAGCCCAACTCACCCATCCCTTACCGGTGCTGCGGGCCTGGGAACTCCTAAATTGGTTTGATAGCCCCGCCTATGGGCAACTGTTGCGCACCTACACCCGTAAATCACTGATCTAGTAGGATAGGGCCAGCCTTCTTAGAAATTATGGAGAATACAGGCGTAATGGTTTCGCGACGGGTCAAACGCGGGGGACGGCAATTTTGGCAGGAGTTTCGGGATTTTGCAGTCAAGGGTAATGTGATTGATTTATCCGTAGCCGTCATTGTGGGAGGTGCCTTTGGGAAAATTGTTTCCTCCTTTGTGGCCGATATTTTAATGCCCCTAATTAACCCCTTAATTCCGGGTGGCAATTGGCGCGAGATTGTCATTGGGCCGGGGGTGAAGATTGGCAGTTTCGCAGGCAATGTCTTGGATTTTGTTGTGATTGCCCTGGCTATGTTTTTGATCATTCGCGTCGTGATTCGTCAAAGCCCGCCCCCACCCCCACCAGTTTCTGAACGGGAATGTCCGTACTGTTTGGAACTTGTTCCCATTGCTGCAATCAAATGCCGGGCCTGTGCTTCAGAACTTCCCCCGAAAAGTCAGTCCTAAGGTGGGCGACAGGACAACTTTATTCCCCAAAAAATTAGTCTGATGGATAAATTTCTGGATTGGATTTAGTTCGGGGCCTGGGTGAAGCAGTTATCGAGGTCGTTGGTGTTCTGAAAGTCTAACAGGGCTTCAGCCAAACTTTCTAGTTGGGGAATATCAAGACTGCGAATTTGTTGCTGGAGACTATCCGAAAGGGGGCCAAATTTATGGTTAAGGAGCCGCAGGGTTAGCTCAATCTCACCTTCTTGCCGCCCTTGCTGGATGCCTTGCTGAAGCCCATGTTGAAGTCCGCTCTGCTCGCTGGTTTCCACTAAGTCCCGATAGGTGACAGATTCTCGCATAATCTCCTCCCGTAGTAGTTGCTGCAACATTTCTTTCCTAAACTTTAGCCCACCCAATAGATAGGTGTATGTGGTTAAGCTGAGCCGCTCTTCTCGGTTTTCTAAACTCTCTAATCGCTGGGGCACATCAGTAAGCAGATATTCAGGATTTGCGGTTTTGGCTAGAATTGCGAAGGGCCAGAGAGTCGGAAAGGCGAGGAGTTCTGATGCTTCTACTTCCCAGAGACGAATAACTTGATAGCGATGGCGGGTGCTGGCGGTTTCAAAAGAATCTACTTGCACAGCGGTTGAGGTCGTTTCTCTCAAAAATAAGACAATTTGCCTGACTGGCCGGTGATATTGGCGATAAAGCCGGGTGTAGTAATCGAGCATTCTTAAGGACATATCTGGGTCGGCTTGGGTTTGAAACTCCAGATGCAAGATTTGATTCCCGACTCCTAAAAAGCTGACAAAATCTGCCCGGATCGGTTCTACGGAAAGTTCTGTTTTCAGGATGTTTACCTCAGCCACCGATTCCCCTAATAGCCATGTGACAAAGGGCCTAGGATTACTCTCCACAAGAGATTTACAGAGGTTGTCGGAGGTCATGATGAGACCAGGAATATCTTGATTCTGAACCTACTGGGTTTACAGGCCCGGTATGACTTGTAATAATCGTTTGGTTTGCTTATCCCAGGCCCAGTCGGTCATAAACTTGGCGGCGGCTTGACCCCGTTGTTGGGCTTCTGAAGGATTCTGGTAAATTGTCTCTAAGTGATGGATAATTTCGGCAACCTCAGATTCTCCCCAGCCGTCTGTGCCGCGAAATTGGGCGGTTGGAGTAACTGGGGCCTGGGTTTTGAGCGGATAGCAATGAGTAGGGTTTTCTAAACGCCCGATCAAATCCAAATGTCCAGTGTTAGCAGACAAAATGGTTGGGACTCCACAGGCCAGGCACTCCATCGCGACTAGGTTTGTCCCCCCCTCACCGCGATTTGGGAAAATGGCTACATCTGCTTCTCGGTAAATCGGCGGCATTTGTGGGTTCGGCACAGCCCCAATATCCACTACAGCCTGGGGCGGAATGCCATTTTCACCAAGCCAGCGAACCACATCCAAACGCCCATTTTTGTGAGAAGGTATGCCCTGGACATGGCCGACCCGCTCAATTTCAGCCATCGTTTTCGGCCAAGGATTATGCCAGGCCGTGACTAAAAGAGCATCCGGGTGGCAGGCCAAAAATTCGCGAAAGGCCGCAATGACAATATCTTGACCTTTTCGGTATTCCAGTTTTCCACCAGAAAAAATAACAAATTTATCCCCGAATAATCCTGCTTTGGGGGCCGAGTGAAAGAGGGTGGGATCAATGCCTTGATGAACAGTTGTCACGTTTTTAATCCCGACGCTTTGGAGAATTTCAGCATTCCAGGCCGAACCCGCCACAATTTGGTCATAACAATTTGCTTTGGTCACTGCTTCAGCTTCCCAGGCCGTGTCTTCGGAAAAAATCACTCCGATATTGGCTTGTCCCCGGAGTCGTTCCATGAGTGGCAAAGAAGCACAGTTATTTCCTAAAGCATGGAGACAAACAAAATTGGCCTGGAGAACCTCGTTGGCGGGGTGTTGACTGAGAATTTGTCGGAGTTGGGTTTGATGGTTGAGAGTTGGCTCAATCAGAGTCCGATGGAGCGGGTTCAGGGCCTGGGCTTCCGGTAAGGGAGTCAGGGGCAAGGGAAAATATTGTTCAGTTTTAAGAAGAGATAATGTTAAGTTCAAGCCATACACTCGCCAACCGGTTGTGACTCCGATTTCCCAACTAATGCCAATGGCCGGACGGGGCGGATGAGTCCTTAAGGGGGCTGGCAGGGTGGGGAAAGTAATCGGGACTGGGGGAGGCAAACTGGCAGATTGTAACTTTTGTTTTAAGGCGGTGATCACCTCGGCCATAACACTATCCCAATCTTGAGACCGGGACTGGCGGAAAATTCGCACTGTCGGATACCAGGGGCTATCGGTGCGATTTTGCAACCACCGCCAATCACTGGCACAGGAGAGTAATAACCAGACCGGCTTACCTAAGGCCCCCGCCAAATGCACCGGCGAAGAATCCACACTAATAATCAAATCCAATTGAGCCATCAACGCTGCCGTATCCGCGAAGGTTCGCATCCGTTCACTCAGGTTTTGAACTTTCCCCTCATGAAATAAGGTGTGCATTTCTCGCAGGCGTGGACCTTTATAGAGATTGTAAAATTCTATCTCTGGAAGGTTTAACAGGGGCAGCCAGTGATGTAGGGGGCAAGAGCGGCGGTGATCATTCCGGTTTCCCGGACTACCGGCCCAAGCAATCCCGACTTTGAGGCGGACTGGTTTTTGGGGGGCTGGTAAGGGTAGAAAAACACCATCAGCCCGGAGATAGGGGACTTGGTTAGGAATCGTTTCAACCGTGGTTTTGAGAATGTAGGGTAAAGACAGGGTCGCGGCATGGGTATCAAAATCGGGTAAATCAGCCCCGCGGGGAATCACGGCAGCGACTCCTAGGACAGTGCGGACTAAACTCACCAGTGGCCCCTGACATTCCACAATCACCCGTCCCCCTTTGGCTGCGGCAATCGTGGCATAGCGGACAAATTGAATTGTGTCACCAAAACCTTGCTCAGAGTGAATCAGGATGGTTTTGCCATTGAGGTCTTGGCCGGCCCAGATAGGCTGTGTAAACGGACGCGGGGGGCGATTATCGGGGCCTTTAGCTTGCCAGCGCCATTCATATTCTTGCCACCCCTGGGCATAATTGCCTGCCAACAACAATGCTAGGGAATAGTTTTGATGTCCATTGGCATAGCTGGGATCAATCTCTAGGGCTTTTTCATAGGCTCTCAGGGAAGGTTCGACTTGTCCGAGATCGTAAAAGGCCAGGCCCATGTTGTTGTAGGCCATGGCATAGGTGGGATCAATCTGGATGCAGCGTTGATAGGTAAGAATTGCCTCTTCTAGACGGTCTTGGGATTGAAAGGACTTCCCTAAGTTGTAGTAGGTATGGGGGTAGGTGGGTTCAACTTGAATGCCTTGGCGATAGGCAGCCTGGGCTTCTTCATAACGTCCTAAGTCTTGATAGGCGACCCCTAAGTTACTGTAGGCCTGGGCATGGTTGGGCTTGAGGGCAATGGCCTTTTGGTAGCAGGGAATGGCCTGGAGAACGTTTTTGCTGCGTTGGAGGGCATTACCCAGATCGTTGTAGGCGGTGTGGTTATCGGGCTGGAGTTGGATCACCCGCTGATAGTGTTGGATTGCATCCGGGTATTTTTCCTGTTGATCAGCAATTAACGCCAAAAGATAAAACGCACCGGGGGTATTGGGGGCAATATTGAGTACCTGCTGGCAGAGGGCTTGGGCCTGGTCAAATTCCCGTTTTTGGAGATGTTGCTGGGCTGTTTTCAGGGCCTGGGGAATGTCTGTGATGGATGGATTGGTCATTTTTATATCATTGAGGAACGAGGGGAAAAACAAAATATGCAGGGCAGTCGGGGCTAATTCAATCAACCTGTCAACTTAACACTAAAGCCCTCTCGATCCATTTGATTGCCCCAAAAGTAGCTAAATCATCTTTCTGACAACTTCCACACTAAAGTAATTGATATTTTGTCTCTGCCAAGCGATAGAGTCGCCGCCAAACTAAACGATTGGTTAAAACCACGACCAAAGACATGACAATGGTTGCGGCTAATAACAAGGGAAAATCCCCACTGGCACTGGCCTCCGAAATTAATGCCCCCAAGCCATTGGTAGTCTCAACTCGCCCCTGAAATTCCACATATTCACTGACAATGCTGGCATTCCAGGCCCCGCCAACCGCCGTAATAATCCCAGTAATCAGGTAAGGAAAAATTCCCGGTAAGATTAGTGTCCGCCAGCGTTGGAGCGTTCCTAATTGATAGACGGTTGCCGCTTCAAACAGTTCGGTGGGAATGGCCTGGGCCCCGGCAATCACATTAAACAGGATGTACCACATCGTCCCCAGCATCATCAGGGCAATCGAACCAATTTCTAAGCCACCCCCCAAGTGAGCCAAACTCAACAGCAACACCGGAAACAGAGCCGTCGCAGGGACTGAAGCTGCAATTTGAACAATCGGTTGCAGGAGTTGAGCCGCTCGCGGATTTCGCCCAATCGCCACTCCCACTGGAACTGTCCACAACAGGGAAAGAACTAAGGCAACTAATACTCTGATAGTGGTTAAACCCGCCCCCAGGCCAATGTCTTGCCAACGATTTAAGGGAACTTGGCCCATCAAGAGGATGGCGTGGATCGTCCCCCAAACAACCCCCAGGCCCAGGCCAATCAGGATCAGCCAATTCAACTGTTTACGCCAACCACTGAGACCCTGCCCTAAAGAATCTGTCCGTCCCCGTTTAACCCACTTGACAATCCGCCGATCCAGAGTTTCTTGCAGGGGTATTGTCCAGGTTTGATTAAGCCAGCGCAGGGTTGGGGAACGGCGGAGAAAATCTAAAATCCGCGATTGGGGGACATTGGTTGCTTCTACCAACTGAAACTTGAACCGCTCACCCCAGGCAATTAAGGGCCGCCAGGCCAGAATGTCAATCAGAATGATGACTCCAATCAGCACCCCCAGGCCGTAAAGGAGTGCCGGATAATCCCCTGCATTGGCCGCAGTTCCCAAATAGGAGCCTAAGCCAGGGAGGGTAAAGTTTCTCTCGCCCAGTGTAAATGACTCAATCGCAATCAGGAAAAACCAGCCCCCGGCCACAGACATAACACTATTCCAGATCAGCCCAATCGCCCCCGCTGGTAAATCCACTGTCCAAAAACATTGCCAGGGATTGAGCCGATAAATTTCTGCCACTTCCCGTAATTCCCGCGGCACCCCGGTCAACGACTGATAAAAACTAAAGGTCATATTCCAGGCCATACCCGTAAAAATCAGCAAAATCGCTGCCAGTTCAATTCCAATCCGTTGGCCAGGAAACAGGGCAATCAGTGCCAAGACCACCCCCGGTAAAAACGAGAGCACAGGAATGGACTGGAGAATATCTAATAGCGGTAGGAGCACCCGCTCAGCAACTCGGTTATAAAAGGCAAAGTAGGCATAGATAATACTAAAAAACAGGGAAATAAAATAAGCCACTACCATCCGTAACAAGGTTTGGGCCGTATAACTTGGAAGGCTATTAGGACTGAGGTCAATTTGAATTTCCGGATCGTAAACCCCCGTAAAGCGCGAGGCTGTACTGACGACAAAAAAGGCCAAAGTAATCACGGCCAAAATAATTAGGCCATCCTGCCAAGTCCAGGCGACACGATCAATGGTTTGGTTCTCTGGCGTTAAGGGACGGGTCAAGGCACTATACCTCAGTTGTGGTTAAGGCCAACGGATCATCTAAGACTGGGGTTTCTAGGAAAATCTCCTTCGCGGGTTCGTCATAGCCAAATAATTCCCCATAGCGGCCCCAATCAATGGCCGTATCCAGTTGGCGGTTGGCCTCTTGGGGGGTGAAATAACGCTCCAAAATATCAAGGACTAAACTTTCCGGGATACGGGAATTTTGCTTGGCATTCAAAAAGGCAAAAATCTGCTGGACGAGGCGAATATGATTTAACAGTTGTTGCCGAATAATCAACTTGCGTTGGTCAATGTCCCCGGCAATAAAGGCTTGTCCCAACGCTGTGACGGCAATATCCCCCTCATTTAAGGCCACCAGTTGCATTAACTTGGCCCCCTCCACAATCGGTAAAATATCATCCAGTTCAAGCTGAAGTTCTTGCCCAAGGCGATATAAATCCTCTTGGCGGTTCTCTAGAAGTTCCAGTAAGCCCGCAATCGAGCCAATTCGCACATGGGGCAATAATTGATATTTCGGAGTTTGGGGTTCACTGCCCGTTTGTCCGGTACTCATCGGCTCTGGTGTTTCTTCTTCCGGCTCATCTAAATCGGGATTGGTGAGAATTTTATAAACCCGATCCACAATGGCCTGGAATGCGGCTTGTTTGCGATCCCGGTAATGGGGCAACGTCATCGGAAAATCGGCCCGCACCCGGCCTGGGTTACTGCCCAAAACGATGATCCGATCCGCCAAAATCACCGCCTCTTCAATGTTATGGGTGACGATCAAAATGCTCTGGGTCGGAATCTTTTTCTCTAACCACAAATCCAGCAACTCAAACCGCAAGTTTTCCGCCGTCAACACATCCAAGGCCGAGAAGGGTTCATCCATGCACAGCAGTTCTGGTTCCACCGCCAAGGCCCGCGCAAACCCCACCCGTTGCCGCATCCCCCCCGATAGTTCTTTCGGATAAGCATTTTCAAAGCCATCCAGGCCAATAATGTCAATCATTCTCAAAGCTTTGCGTTTGCGCGAGCGTGGCCCTTCCCCAATGGCTTTGAGACCCAACTCCACATTTTCCAGCACCGTTAACCAGGGATACAACGCCGAATTTTGGAAAACAATCGCTGCCCCTGGATTTAAGCCCCGCATCGGTTCTTGTCGGTAAAGCACCTGTCCTTGGGTCGGAGTCACCAGTCCGGTAATAATCCGCATTAACGTCGATTTCCCGGATCCCGATGGCCCCAACAGCGCAACAATTTCCCCGGTTCTTAACTCCAGGTTAATTTGCTCCATAATCGTAATTACTTGACCATTGGGCTGCCGATAGGATTTTTCGATGTTAATCAATTTAATTAGGGATTCGTTCTGCACCTTGGTCGGCATCGGTTCCCTCCCAAATTTATCTAGATGGTCAAAATTAATCCAACTTGATTGTATAGCCTCAGATAGACCGAGATGAACGACTCAAAATTCCCAACCCCAGGTTATCTCTCCCTGCCATTGATAACAGCCAAGCAGAAAAAAGATTACTATCCTTAGGGATACAGCTATGTTATAGTTAGAGACCGGTTCATATAATTACGGAGTTTTCTGCCGCTGGCATGATTAAACTGAGATTGAAACGATATGGCAAAAAACGCAATGCGACCTACCGTATTGTGGCGATCAATAGCCGGGATCGGCGCGATGGGCGACCCTTAGAAGAATTAGGGTTTTACGATCCAATTCGGGAAGTCACCCGTTTAGAAACAGAAGCCATTCATCGCCGTTTAGAAGCCGGGGCCCAACCCACGGAAACCGTGCGGCGAATTCTCGAGAAAGCAAGCATCCTCACTCCGGCGAAGGCATAAGTTATCCATGACTGTTGCTGTCTCCGTTGACTACAGGGCCCTCGTTGAGTTTTTGCTCACTCCCTTTTTAGATACGCCCCAGGCCTTACGGGTACATACGGAACTCCGAGCCCAGAATACCAAGGCCTGGATTCGAGTTGCCTTTGATCCCACAGATAAAGGGCGAGTTTTAGGGCGGGGTGGGCGCACAATTCAAGCCATTCGGGCCATTGTTGAAGCCGCCGGGCAAACTCAAGGACAGCAAGCCTATCTGGAAGTTTTTGGTGAACGCGATTTTAAGTCTAGTTCTCGTTCTCGGGAACCGGACAGTGAAAGTTCCAAGCGGCGGCCCCATCGAGATCATCCCCGTCCCACCCCAAGGAGGCAAAGTTAATCTGTGTCTGAAGTGCGTTTAGGTGAAAATGAGTCCATTGAGTCTGCATTACGGCGATTCAAGAAAAAAATTCAGAAAGCTGGGATTCTCTCGGAAGTCAAACGCCGGGAGCGCTACGAAAAACCCAGTCTCAGACGTAAACGTAAGCAAGAGGCCGCCCGCAAGCGGAATCGCTAAACTCTGCCTATGCCAGAGGTCTTGACAATTCAACTCCCGACTGCGGCGGCTGCGGTAGCTTTAGCAGGTGAAAATCAGGGGAACTTAAAGCTATTGGCCGCTCAAACCGGAGCCAAGTGGGTTTTGCGCGGACAAGATTTGCTGATTTATGGAACTGAGCCTCAACAAACCCTCAGTCAGTCTCTGCTGCAATCCCTCAATCATCTTTGGCAGGAGGGTAAATTCATCACTCAGGTAGATATTCTTACCGCCCGCCAGGCCCTGGATACCCAACGCACAGAAGAACTCCGAGACCTACAAGCGGATGTGTTGGCCCGCACTAGACGGGGAGAGGTAATTCGGGCCAAGACCTTTCGACAACGGCAATATATTCAAGCGATTCGTGACCATACCCTCACCTTTGGCATTGGCCCGGCCGGTACAGGCAAAACCTTTCTGGCCACGGTCTTGGCGATTCAAGCCCTCCTCAGTAATGAATTTGAACGCTTAATCTTGACCCGGCCAGCGGTGGAAGCGGGAGAGAAGCTCGGTTTTCTACCCGGGGACTTGCAGCAAAAAATTGATCCCTACCTCCGCCCCCTCTATGATGCTCTCTATGAATTTGTTGAGCCGGAGAAAATTTCCAACCTGATGGAGCGGGGCGTGATTGAAGTGGCTCCCCTGGCCTATATGCGCGGTCGGACGTTGAACAATGCCTTCGTGATTCTGGATGAAGCGCAAAATACGACCCCAGCCCAAATGAAAATGGTTCTAACCCGGATTGGCTTTAACTCCAAGCTCGTGGTCACCGGCGATGTCACCCAGACAGACTTACCCCAACATCAACCCTCTGGCCTGGTGGTGGCGGAACAAATCCTCGGGCAAGTGGCTGAAATTGCGTTTTGCTATCTGACCAAGGGCGATATTATCCGGCATCCCCTCGTGGAGAAAATCATTGCAGCCTATGAACGACACCAGGCCTAGGCTGGCTACTGGGCAATGACGGCTTCAACATTACCAATGGCTTCTGGGCTGGGGGTTGGGGTTGGAGAGGCCAGATTTGGATTATTCAAATTTTCTACCTCTGGAGAAGAGTTTGCTGTCACCGCTGGTGTTCCTTCTGGGGGTGGAGAATTGGCATCCAAGCTAGGACTGGTGGCTGTTCCATTGGGGGGTGTAGGATTGGTCTCAGGGGCCGTAGCTTGCCGAGTCTGGGCATTCTGAACTAGGGGAGCGATATTTTGGTGGTAATAGTCGGAGTCTTCGGGAACTGGCTGGCCATTCAAACGCACTTGTTGGGCTAGGGTAATGGCTTCGGGCCAGCGTTGTTGATCAAAGGCCTGCCGAGCCTGGGCCAGGGTGGCTTGATTGGCGGCAAATTCGGCGCGCCAACTGGCTAGAGCTGCTTGGGCAATCCCATGACTGGGGCTTTGGGCGGGGATAGCTTGGATGAAGGCCTGGGCCTGGTCGAGATTGCCACTTTGATAGGCCTGGTTAGCCTGGACAAGGAGGGCATCAGACCATAGTCCCAACAGTTCTTGAGCCGCAATATAGGCAGGGTCATCTTTAGGAATTGCAGCCAAAAGTTGCAGGGCCTGGGGGCGTTGACCGTCTTCATCTAGGGCTTTGGCGGGATCTAGCCGACATTGAATCATCAAGGACTGGGCCTGGCCATAGAGCTTGTCAGTACTGGGGATCTGTTGGGCTAGTTTGAGACAGTCATCAAAGGCTCCGGTTCCCCGCCGTTGGTGGGCTTGGTCTAGGGCCGTTTGCGATTGGGAGGGTGTGGTGACAAAACCTACACCGCCAACCATGCCCGCAATGCCCGCCATGAGAGCCAAAATCATGCCCCCAAATATCAATATTTTTTGTGGCCCTGTCAGGGGTGGCAGTGTTAATTGGGCAGTGTCGCGCGTCGAGGTCTGCTCTTCAGTGGTATCTCCAGGTAACCAAGCATCAATGTTGGCCAGTTCAGTATCCGTCAGTAGTCCACCATGAACTGAAGTTGCTGGGGGGATATCTACCGTTGTTGTCAAAAGAACCGGTGGAGACTCTAGTAAGGCGACATTACTAGCTGTATTGGCGGCCAAGACTGCTACGCTGACCGGGGCATAGAAATCTGTTAGATGCAGCAGGCCCCGTAAAGCTTCACTGGCATTACTAAACCGTTCTTCTGGGAGCGGGTGGGCGAGTTTGCTAATGAAGGCTTCTAATTCAAAATTGGCTAAGGCCAGGGATGACCAAATGACTTCTCCAGTTTCTTGATCGCGGGGTAAGGCGGCAATGGACATCCCCGTCAAGGCGCGTATCCCGAGATAGCCCACGGCCTGGACATCACGCCCATAATCAGGAATCACTGTGCCATCGGCAGCTGCTGTATAGCCCGGTGTGGAAACAGCAATACTGACATGGACATCACCATCGGGGGCTGTAAATTGAGTTTGCTCCTGTTTAACAGTGCCGAAATCAACTAAGACAATCCGGTTATCTCGATATCGCCGCACCAGATTTTCCGGCTTAACATCCCCATGAATTACCCCTTGACTATGGGCAAAGCTGAGGATTTCGAGCACATTTTTGAGTAATTCTGTGGCCTGAGACTCGCTCCAGCGTTGATCAGTTTGAAACTCTTGATCAAGGGTATGCCCTTCGGCGTAGTCATGGACAATGAAGAAGCCCCCGTCCTGCTCAAAGTAACTGACTAGCTGTGGCATTTGATCATGATGACCCAACCGTCCTAATATCTCAGCCTGGCGTAGGAACAGTTGCCGGAGTTTTTTGAGAAATGCGGCGGTTGTACTCGCTGGTTTGAGGTACTTGATAATGCAGAGGGGATTACTGGCCCGGCCAATATCTTTAGCCAAGTAGGTCTCTCCAAACCCCCCTGTGCCAAGAAGTTTGAGGATGTAATAGCGATCCTGGATGAGTTGATGAATCACAACACGATGCAGGCCATTGGGTTACGGTTGATTACTTAGCAAACCTAGGGAATAGACTCAGTTGAATAATCAAGACCGAGTGCAAAACCCATTACCATTAAGAATAATTTTTATTACAAAAAACGATGTTAACTTCGCTACATTTCTAAACTTTTAAGTCAGAACTAATTCCCCAATCACCTCGAGGCGGGTAAAGCGGGTGATATTCAAAAAAGTTTCCGCTAAGGTTTCCGCAATAGCCGGGGTAATCCAGCCCATTTGCCGTAGCAGATGAATGGCCACTGCATACTTCGCTCGTTTGGCTCCATCGGTAATTTTGATTGCCAGGCCCATGCCTTCCCCAATCCGTCCGATGCATTGAATCCCTTCTGCCCCTGTTTTGCTGACCAGTTCCCCTTGGGTGAGACGCATCAGTTCCGTATCAAATTGGCCATCCCCCGCCACCATGATCGGATGGTGAGTCATGGCCCGAATCACCCGCTCCATGGCCCAGTCTTCCCCAGAGGTGAGTTGAGCATAGAGAGTGGCCATGTCCGCCAGTTGCATGAAGTAGGTGGGGGCCCCGCAGTCATCATGGGCATAGATAAATTCCACCGCAGGCATCCGTAACAGTTCCGCCACTTTGGCCAAAATTAACTCTTGGACGGGGTGCTGCCGATTCAAGTAGGTGTTGAGGGGCCAGTTCCGTTGTTGACAGACCGCCAGCATTCCAGCGTGTTTCCCAGAACAGTTGTGGGCTAAGGGGCCTTGTTGACCAGCAGGTGTGGGACATTGGAGATTTGTCGGGTCAACATCAGATCGCCAGAGAATATTAAATACTTGCCGTAATTGTTCGACTGTGCCCCGATGGGAACTGCAAATCACTGCCAGATCCCGATCACTGAGATCAAAACGCTCAAGGGTACCACTGGTGGTAATAGCCAAGGCCTGGAAAGGTTTGAGGGAAGAACGAATAAACGCCGCTGTTTCCGCATCTCCAGCTAGGGAAAGAATCCGTCCCCGTTGATCACAGACGACGGCATGACCTCGATGGACAGATTCAACGATACCTTCGCGCAGGAGACGAATTTCAAAGTCAGGGGCCTGGGTACGTTTGGACATAGATTTTCTGGCAACTTTTTGCACTCTAGCATTTTGACATTTTGAGTTTTACATAGGAAATAGAGTTTTCAAGGTGGGGCCAAGCTAAATCGTCAAATCTACCGCTGAGGACTGAAGACTAAACAAGTTTAGGGGCGTGAACGACTCCTGAAACAGTCAGGGAACCCATGCCCTAATCCTGAAAAAACCTTGGAGAATCCCCAGGCCTGGAGTAGAATCTAGGCCAATTAAGCTCACCCCATCACTCGTTTGCGCTGCTTCTATGGATAGTCCGTCCGCCGATCTCCACCCAGGCCAGGCCAAGCGACCCGTTGTTGAAATTAAGCAACTGCGTAAAACCTATCGGACTGGATTTTGGCTCCAACAGAAAATTACACCCATGAAGGGCTATGACCTGACCATCTATGAGGGGGAAACCTTTGGCTTACTGGGCCCCAATGGCGCAGGCAAAACGACACTCCTGAAAACACTTCTGGGCCTGGTGCGTCCGACAGCCGGAACTGGCTCGATTCTCGGGCATCCCATCGGTGACAGACGGATGAAAGAAACCATTGGCTATCTACCGGAAAATCCCTACTTTTATGACTATTTGACGGGCTGGGAATTTTTAGAATTTACGGCTGGGCTATTTCGGATTCCCCGCGCGATTCAAAAACAACGGATTCCAGTACTCCTGGAAATGGTTGGTTTATCGGTCAAAGATACCCGCAAAAAACAAATGCGCCGCTATTCCAAAGGGATGCTTCAACGGGTTGGCATGGCCCAGGCCCTGATCAACGACCCAGAACTGGTGTTCTTAGATGAACCGATGTCCGGCTTAGACCCCCTCGGTCGGTATCAGATTCGGGAAATTATCCTCTCCCTTAAGAAACAAGGCAAAACCATCTTTTTTAACAGTCATGTTCTCTCGGATGTGGAAGCCATTTGTGATCGAGTGGGGATTCTCCACCAGGGTGAACTGATCTGTGAAGGGGGGATTGATCAACTGCTGGGCAGCACAAATACTTATCATGTCGAGGGTCGGGGCGGTCACATTGAAGGAATGCAGGAGTGGCTAAAACAGTTGGAAGTCCAAGGAGATCGCTGGCAGGGAATCATCCAGGGATCCCCAGAGCGGTTTTTAACCATCGTCAAAGAGATGGGTGGGCAAGTGCTGAGTTTGAAATTAGGGCGACCCTCTTTAGAAGAATTTTTTGTCGATCAACTGCGCCAACGGGGCCTGGTGATTGGAGCCTAGGGAATTAACACTAATAAGCAACTTAAAAATAATTTAGGCGTAAAAACCGAACCCCAATCCCCTCCCCCAAACTTAAGCCAGAACACTAGAGTAGTTGTAGGTTTGCATACAACTTAGCACCTAAAATCCCGTGTTAAGATTGTCTCTACCAGCACGCAGCAACCATTTGGGGTAAGGTCATGTTTGAACGGTTTACAGAAAAAGCCATCAAGGTGATTATGCTGGCGCAAGAGGAAGCCCGGCGATTGGGTCACAACTTTGTTGGCACAGAACAAATCCTCCTCGGTCTGATTGGCGAGGGAACAGGGGTTGCTGCCAAAGTCCTTAAATCTATGGGAGTCAATCTCAAAGATGCCCGGATTGAAGTCGAAAAAATCATTGGTCGGGGATCAGGCTTTGTGGCAGTGGAAATTCCCTTTACCCCTCGGGCCAAACGAGTTTTAGAACTGTCCTTAGAAGAAGCTCGCCAACTGGGACACAACTACATTGGCACAGAGCATTTACTCCTGGGCCTAATCCGCGAAGGAGAGGGAGTGGCGGCCCGTGTCCTCGAAAACTTGGGGGTTGACCTCTCGAAAGTACGGACACAAGTGATTCGGATGCTGGGTGAAACAGCCGAGGTTGCTGCCGGTTCCAGTTCAGGACGGACAAAAACTCCCACCTTGGATGAATTTGGCTCTAACCTAACCCAGATGGCCATTGACGGTAAATTAGACCCCGTTGTCGGCCGACAAAAAGAAATTGAGCGGGTGATCCAAATTCTAGGGCGGCGGACTAAAAATAACCCTGTTCTGATTGGTGAACCTGGGGTGGGTAAAACCGCTATTGCCGAGGGCCTGGCCCAGCGAATTGCCAACAATGATATTCCTGATATTCTCCAAGAGAAACGCGTCGTCACCTTGGACATTGGTTTACTGGTTGCCGGAACGAAGTATCGGGGGGAATTTGAAGAGCGTCTGAAAAAGATCATGGACGAAATTCGCCAGGCCTCCAATGTGATTCTGGTCATTGATGAAGTCCATACTCTGATTGGAGCCGGGGCGGCCGAGGGGGCCATTGATGCCGCCAACATTCTCAAGCCGGCCTTAGCTCGGGGTGAACTCCAATGTATCGGTGCCACCACTCTTGATGAATACCGTAAACACATCGAACGAGATGCCGCCCTTGAACGCCGTTTCCAACCGGTGATGGTCGGTGAACCCTCGGTGGAAGAAACCATTGAAATTCTCTATGGCCTGCGAGAGCGGTACGAAAAACACCACAAACTGAAAATTTTGGATGAGTCCTTGGAGGCGGCGGCCAAGTTGGCGGATCGCTATATCTCGGATCGCTATTTGCCCGATAAAGCCATTGACTTGGTTGATGAAGCGGGTTCGCGGGTGCGGTTAATTAACTCCCAATTGCCCCCCGCTGCCAAAGAGTTGGATAAAGAACTGCGGCAAGTCCTGAAGGATAAGGATGATGCCGTCCGGGCCCAAGATTTTGATAAGGCCGGGGAACTGCGGGATAAGGAAATGGATCTCAAGGCCCAAATCCGCAATATTTCCCAACAGAAAAAGTCGGAAACCACCACAGATGAAGATAAATCCCCAGTCGTCACCGAAGAAGACATTGCCCATATTGTTTCCTCTTGGACGGGTGTGCCGCTGAGCAAGCTAACCGAAACCGAATCGGAAAAACTGCTCCACATGGAAGATACCCTCCATCAACGGGTGATTGGTCAGGATGAGGCGGTGAAAGCAATTTCTCGGGCGATTCGCCGGGCCCGGGTTGGCCTGAAAAATCCCAATCGTCCCATTGCTAGCTTTATTTTCTCAGGCCCGACAGGGGTGGGTAAAACCGAGTTAACCAAAGCCTTGGCTGCCTACTTCTTTGGCTCTGAGGACGCGATGATCCGGTTGGATATGTCGGAGTTTATGGAACGGCATACGGTTTCTAAACTGATTGGTTCTCCCCCTGGCTATGTGGGCTATAACGAGGGCGGCCAGTTAACGGAAGCGGTGCGGCGACGGCCCTACACCGTTGTGCTGTTTGATGAGATCGAAAAGGCTCACCCCGATGTCTTTAACCTCTTGCTCCAAATCCTGGAGGATGGGCGGTTAACGGATTCCAAAGGGCGGACGGTGGACTTCAAAAATACCCTCTTGATCATGACCTCCAACATTGGTTCAAAGGTGATTGAGAAAGGGGCTGGGGGCCTGGGCTTTGAGTTTGCCAGTGATAACCCGGCCGAGTCTCAGTACAATCGTATCCGTTCCTTGGTGAATGAAGAACTGAAGCAATACTTCCGCCCTGAGTTTCTCAACCGCTTGGATGAAATTATCGTCTTCCGGCAACTCACCAAAGACGAGGTCAAGGAAATTGCCGATATTCTCCTCAGGGAAGTCTTTACTCGTTTGACGGAGCGCAATATCACCTTGACGGTTACAGATCGGTTCAAAGAACGGCTGATTGATGAAGGATATAACCCTAGCTATGGGGCGCGACCGTTACGCCGGGCCATTATGCGCTTATTGGAAGATAGTTTGGCTGAGGAACTGCTCACCGGCCGGATGACGGAGGGGGCTACAGCCGTTGTGGATGTGGATGAGTCGGGCCAAGTTAAGGTGCTGATTACGCCCCCCCAACGGGAACTAGTCTCGGCGGCTGAGTAGGTCGGTTCTGAGTAGTTTGTGTTCCCTGTCTTTTGCCTTCCTGCCTCCTCAATCTTGCTGTTACTGCCTTGTTGATCAAGCTGATGCCCTTAGGTTTGTGAATCCGGGAGTATGCTTTTGGGCTACCCCGATCAGGCTGACAGCAACAGAATAGTGTGAAATAATTCTGCCAGAGTTGAAACCTAAGGAAAAAACAGGCTAAGGTAAGCGGCAATTAGGCATTGGCACAGTCTGGCCTGCCAAAGGACTAAAGTGTGACTGAGATTATTGAGGCAGAGTTAGTCGTTGATTATCCTCCGACTCCCAGTTGGCGAATTGTCCGTCCCTTAGGTAGCTATCAATTATTTGGCTTGGCCTGGGTGAATGATGATTCAGCTTGGCTGCGACAATTGTCACGTTTGCCCTATTCGGCTGCAACCCATGGCGCGACCCTCCTGGCCTTGGATCGGATCCGGGGCTATTTACTCCTGATTAATCCTGAGAATGACCATGCCGAAATCCTCAATCCCTACCATGCCGAAGACTTTTTAGATGCTCAGGGGCTTTGTCTGTGGCAGGAAACTCTCTGGTTTTGCCGAGACGAAAGCGTTTATGTCTGCCAACTGCCCGACTTTACGCCCCAAGTTTTTACCCGCTTGACATACCCAGTTCATGGAGTAACGGTGGATGCGAATGGGGTTTATGTTACTTGTCAAAAATCCGGCTATATTCACCAACTGGCCCACACCACAGGGGATTTGATTCGGAAAATTCCGCAACCGGGGATTGGGCCGGAAAATCTCACCTTGGCTAACAACTGCCTTTGGGTCTGTGACCGATTGGAGCAAACCGTCTATCAACTTGATTTGGCCAAGGGCACAGTCAAAGCGGCGGCCTTAACCCCCTTTGCCAATCCAACTGCCATTAGCCTGGATCCGGAGGGCAAAATTTGGTTAACCTATGCGGGGGAAGAACCCTATTTACGGGACAATCCCAATAATCTAGATAATCCTTTAGAACTGGACTATCGCGATTACACCTATATCCATCCCTTAGTGTTTCAGCCCCATGCTGCTGACCATTACACGCTCTCCAATGGCTATCTGGTTGAGATGTGTTATTTGGAGGAAGTTTCTCCTCTGGATGAGACCCAATTGGATAATTTGGAGTGGCGCATTTCCTTGCCGGTGAATACGCTCCGTCAGACCCTCATGAAGGCCGAACCCTTGGGAACTCCCTATCGAATTGAGCGAGTTGGTGATCAACAGGTGGCGGTGTTTCAGTTTCCCGAGTTACGATCCCCTGAGGCGCGGTTGTTTGGGTGGCGGGCCTGGGTTGAAGTGCGGGGGATTAAATATCATTTGACTCCTGATGATGTGCCTCAGGGCGAAACCTTACCGGCTGGATTTGCGGAAAAATATTTAGTTGATGATGATCAGTTGGCCATGGATCATCCCCTTGTCCAGGCCGCGGCAAAGGAGGCAATTGGCACCGAAACGAATGTTTTGCGGCAGATGCTAAAAATTCGTAATTACGTTTATGACCGTCTTTCCTATAGTTTGACACCGATGATTGATACCCCGGATGTGGTGTTAGAGCGGGGTGTGGGTTCCTGTGGGGAATATGTCGGAGTTTTACTAGCCTTGGCCCGCTTAAATGGGATTGCCTGTCGCACGGTCGGCCGCTACAAATGTCCCCCCTTTCCAGAGCAACAAGGAATTCCCCTCAATGCCATGTATAACCATGTCTGGTTGGAATTTTATATCCCAGGCCTGGGGTGGTTACCCATGGAGTCTAACCCGGATGATGTGGTGGAGCGGGGCCCCTATCCGACCCGGTTTTTTATGGGACTGCCCTGGTATCACATTGAAATGGGTAAAGGGATTCCCTTTGAAACTACAAATTATCGGGATAAGGGGGTGCGGATTGGTAATCTGGCCCTCAATCATGTCCGCTTTACAATTTTGTCCGAGTTGCCCCCGCAGCCCACAATCTGATCCGCAAAAGCTAAGTTAAGTCTAGAAGTCAGGTGAATTGTTTTTAAGCCATCCCAAACCTGTTCAAGTCTTGTGGCGGACTAAGGAGTATCCAGCAACGGCCCTTGCCAGCTTGTGCTTATCTCACCCTAAATGAAGTACCGCCCTATCATGCCCCTCAACCCGATTACTGACCCAGAAGAGAGGATAAATTAGAGGGAGAAGCGGTTGTTCCGGGTTTTGTCATGGCAGGGGGTGGAGTTGTTTGAGGCGTGGGATTTTGGTGAAGATATGGATCAGGGCCTGAGTTCATAAAATCCCCTGAGAGTTAGCCGAGGAAATGGGTATTGATTAAACAGTTCACCAAGAGCAATGTCAGGGAGCAATTTTCAGGCCCAGGGTTGCGTATTGCATCGGATTCTGTTTCTGTCTTGTCTAGTAGAGTAGAGAGAGAGTAGGAGACATCTGCATGGCCTTAGAACAACTGACCTCCGTGCCAGGAAATATTTTGGTTGTGGATGATACCCAAGAAAATCTCGAAGTCTTGAGTGCTTTGCTGGAATTGGAGGGGTATGAGGTGCGGATGGCCATTAATGGGGAGATGGCCTTGATGGGGGTTGAGGCGGAACCGCCAGATTTAATTTTGTTGGACATTATGATGCCGGATTTGGATGGCTATGAGGTTTGTCAACGGCTGAAGAGTCATCCCAAAACTAAAGCTCTGCCGATCATTTTTATCAGTGCTTTGGATGATGTTTTTGATAAGGTGAAAGCGTTCCAGGCCGGTGCGGTTGATTATATCTCTAAGCCCTTTCAGGCCGAGGAGGTTTTAGCACGAGTTAAAAATCAACTGACCATTGCCAACTTGGAAAAGAGTCTCCGCCAGAAAAACGCCCTCCTGAACAAGCAAAATGAGCAACTCCATCAAATTGTTGAAGAACGGCGAGAGTTGGTTACTTCGTTGCAGGAGATGGAAGAAAAGTCGCGCCAGATGTTTGACCAGGCCATTATCGGCATTTATCAACGATCTCCAGAGGGCCGCTATTTTAAGCTCAATGATGCCCTGGCCCAAATTTATGGTTATGTCTCGGCCCAAGACTGGTTAGATGATCCCGATGTCCATCAAAAACTGCCCTATGTGGATGATCAACAATGGCCGCGATTTTTGCAAATGGTTGATAAGCAGGGGTTTGTCAAAAATTTAGTCGGTCAGGTCTATCGAGCCGATGGGACGCAAACCCGCATTTGTGAAAGTGCTCGCCCAGTGATTAGCCCCGAGGGACAACTGCTTTACTATGAAGGGTTTGTCTTTGAAATTCCGGTCAAGTAATTTGAGATTTAGCCAAGTCATGACTGTGATTTCTGCCCAAGCAATGATTGAGACCCTCAGCACTATTGTTGGCCATGACAGCCTCCAGGCCTGGGCAGATCATCCCGATCATCTCACCTGGCAAAAGGCTTTAGATCCCCAATCCCAACCTGTAGCGGTGGTCTATCCGGCATCAGTGGCCCAAGTGCAGGAAATAATTAAGGTTGCAGCCAAGCAGGGATGGCGAATTTTACCCTTGGGTAGTGGCAGTAAGCTGGCCTGGGGGGGGTTAGGGGTTGCGGATATTTTCTTAAGTACGGCCCGCTTGAGTCAACTCATTGATCATGCCGCGGCGGATATGACTGTCACTGCCCAGGCCGGCATCACCTTCCAGTCCCTCCAACAGCACCTTAAACCTGAACAGCAATTTATTCCCCTGAATCCGATCCAGCCTAACCAGGCCACCCTAGGGGGAATTGCCTCCACGCGAGATACAGGTTCCCTGCGGCATCGGTATGGGACGATTCGAGATCTGTGCTTGGGGGTGCAGTTTGTCCGGGCTGATGGCACGTTGGTCAAGTCCGGGGGGCGAGTGGTGAAAAATGTTGCTGGCTATGACCTCCATAAGTTGTTGATCGGGGCCTGGGGGACATTGGGGATAATCACCGAATTAACGTTGCGGGTCTATCCTCTGCCGGAACACCATCAAACCTGGCTCATGGGTGGCTCCCCTGAGCAATTGGCCCAACTGCTGCCGGATTTCCTCGGTAATAGCCTCATGCCGACTTGTCTGGATTTGCTCTCTCCCGATTGGCTAACATCAACGCATTTACAGGGTGACTTGGGCCTACGGGTGCAATTTCAAGGCTTTAGGCCGGCAGTACAAGTGCAAGGGGAACGCCTCAAGCAGTTAGCTCAACAGGCCGGGGTACAGATTACGGAAATTCCCGATCCATTGGCGGGCCTGGGGGCTGGGAGTTTGGGGGGCGGGGGCTTGCGGGCTAAGTTTGGCCTGTTACCCAATCAAGGGGTGTTAGGCCTGCAAATAATCTTGGCTGAGATCACCAAACTGGGCCTGGGTCGTTCCCTGGTCTTCCATTGGGGGGCCGGGATTGGGGAAATGCACCTGCTGGGGAATGAATCCGCCTTAGCCAAAATTGTCACCATTATTCGTCCTCTCTGCCAGGTCCGCGGGGGATTTTTCACCGTCCTAGATGCGCCCTTGTCCCTCAAGCAAAGCCTGGATCTATGGGGCTACGCCGGGAATGCAATGGCACTGATGGGAACAATTAAGCAACAATTTGATCCCAAGGGCCTATTCAGTCCGCAACGTTTTGTCGGAGGGATTTAATGTCAGAGTCGCCAGCCTCATTACCCGGATCCGCGACCGCCTATCCCCCTTTCCTTGGCTTTGATAACCAATCCCCCCCGGATCCGCAACTGATTGATACCTGTGTCCACTGTGGGTTTTGTTTAGCCACCTGCCCTAGTTATCGGGTGATTGGCAAAGAAACGGACTCTCCTCGGGGGCGGATCTACTTGATGGATGGAGTTAACACCGCCCAAATTCCCCTCTCACCGGCAACTGTCCAACATTTTGACTCCTGTTTAGGTTGTTTAGCCTGTGTCACCACCTGCCCCTCGGGGGTGGCCTATGACCAGTTAATTGCTGCCACACGCCCCCAGGTTGAACGGAATCACAAACGGCCTTTAGGGGAGCAACTCCTACGGACACTGATCTTCACTACATTTCCCTATCCCCAGCGTTTACGGGCCCTGTTGGCTCCCCTCTGGCTCTATCAAAAAACTGGGCTACAAACCCTCTGGCGGCGGTCTCCGTTGGCGAAACTGTTGCCTAAATCCCTCGGGGCGATGGAAAAAATGTTGCCCCCGATTCCGGCCCAGGCCTGGCAGGATCAATTTCCAACCGTGATTCCAGCCCAAGGGGAAAAGCGATTTCGGGTTGGGTTCATTCTCGGCTGTGTCCAACGGATTTTCTTACCAGAAGTTAACGCGGCCACTGTCCGGGTTTTGACGGCTAATGGCTGTGAAGTCGTGATTCCCCCTAGCCAAGGCTGTTGCGCTGCTCTATCCCACCACCAAGGCCAAGAAGCTCAGGCCCAAGCTCTTGCCCGTCAGATGATTGATACCTTTGCCCTGTGGGATTTAGATGCCGTGATTATTAACGCCTCTGGTTGCGGCCATACCCTTAAGGAATACGGACAATTACTAGCAGAGGATCCAGACTACGCCACACCCGCAAAGGCCTTTGCCAGCAAAGTTAAAGATGTTCAGGAATTTCTCGCCAATGTGGGTTTAACCGCTCCCCTCCATCCCCTGCAAGAAGAGTCCCTGACATTGGTTTATCAAGATGCCTGTCACATGATCCATGGGCAAAAAATTAGCCTGCAACCTCGCCAACTTTTACGGAAAATTCCCGGTGTGATCTTGCGAGAACCCATTGATGCCGCTTTGTGCTGTGGCAGTGCCGGGGTTTATAACATTTTCCAGCCGGACGTGGCCGCGGAACTGGGCCGACAAAAAGTCAAAAACCTGGCCCAAACCAAAGCAGAGGTAATTGTCTCAGCTAATGTCGGTTGTACGCTGCAAATTCGTCAATATCTCCCAGAGCAGGGCCACACAACCCCGGTTTATCATCCGATGCAGCTTTTAGATTGGTCAATTCGCCAAGAACACATTCCCGAGAATTAATTAAGGTTCAATCCCAGCCTTGCGGAGAAGTTCCAGTAACCGGAGATTTTCTGCCTCGGCCTGGTCTGCCCGTTGTTTTTCCAGTTCCGCCCGTTCTCGCTCCACAATCACAGACATTTGCGCCGCCTCAGCTTGTTTGGCCAATTCAACCGTGGATAAAAATGGTTTGCCATCTGGGTAATAGACTTTCAGGGTTTCCGGTGTCCAGTCAAAGCGAATCCCTAAACGCGGGCTAGTCCAGGCCTCGATGTTGTCAATCAATTCCAGCTTGTCTGCAATTCGCTCCAGGCCTGTGAGTTCATGACGATCCGGATCATAGATGTAATATTCTTCCACACCATACCGCTCATAAAAGTGGAGTTTTTTCGTCATTTCCCTCAATGTGTTCCCAGGCGACAGAATCTCAAACACCACTTGGGGGGCAACATTATCCTCCTGCCACTGCCGATAGGAGCCGCGATCTCCCTTAGGACGACCCAACGCCACCAATACATCCGGGGCAATCCGAATCTCTGGCTGGCCTTCCACGGGATACCAGAGCAAGTCACCGCCGACAAAGACATGGGGATCATTGGCAAACAAACATTCCAGATTTTCCTTCAGCAGGACAATCCAATTAAATTGCTTCGTATTGTCGGCCATCGGTTGCCCATCGCTATCGGGGTAGATAATGTCCGGTGTGGTTGCTAGGGTCATCGTTATTGCCCAATGCGCGTTAGTTTGATTTTAGGTAATCCCAAACCTTATGGTTCCAGGCCAGCTTGCCGCAGTCGTTCTAAGAGTTGTTGTTTTTCCGCCTCGGCCTGGTCTGCCCGTTGTTTTTCCTGCTCAGCGCGCTCTTGTTCTAGCTTTGTTCGGTTTCGTTCAAGTTCAATTTGGTGCTCAGCTTGGTTAGCCCGTTGTTTTTCCAATTCCGCCCGTTCTCGCTCCACAATCACAGACATTTGCGCCGCCTCAGCTTGTTTGGCCAATTCAACCGTGGATAAAAATGGTTTGCCATCTGGGTAATAGACTTTCAGGGTTTCCGGTGTCCAGTCAAAGCGAATCCCTAAACGCGGGCTAGTCCAGGCCTCGATGTTGTCAATCAATTCCAGCTTGTCTGCAATTCGCTCCAGGCCTGTGAGTTCATGACGATCCGGATCATAGATGTAATATTCTTCCACACCATACCGCTCATAAAAGTGGAGTTTTTTCGTCATTTCCCTCAATGTGTTCCCAGGCGACAGAATCTCAAACACCACTTGGGGGGCAACATTATCCTCCTGCCACTGCCGATAGGAGCCGCGATCTCCCTTAGGACGACCCAACGCCACCAATACATCCGGGGCAATCCGAATCTCTGGCTGGCCTTCCACGGGATACCAGAGCAAGTCACCGCCGACAAAGACATGGGGATCATTGGCAAACAAACATTCCAGATTTTCCTTCAGCAGGACAATCCAATTAAATTGCTTCGTATTGTCGGCCATCGGTTGCCCATCGCTATCGGGGTAGATAATGTCCGGTGTGGTTGCTAGGGTCATCGTTATTGCCCAATGCGCGTTAGTTTGATTCTAACCAAGCCAGGTTCTCCCCAAGGGGCCTGGGACAGTTACCCAACCTTAACAGGGGTCTGTGCTGGCCTGTGCATAATCCGGGTGGGCGGGACGGAATAGCAATATGTCAGTTGGATATATCCATTTGCCCTGAACTACCCCTTCAGTTTGTTGAGCGAGATTATGGTCAGAACGGCAGTTTTACCCCCTTTAATGGAATATACTCATCCCTTAGTGCAGCCCCTCCTCAAGCTGAGTGACCAGGCCCTTGTGGAATCTTTTCAACAGCAGTTACAACAGGGTCGCTATTTTGTGGCGATTTTTGCCCGCTATGCCCCTTTGGTTTACAGTGTCCTTTCCCACCACGCCCGCAGCCAAGTCCAAATTGATTTTTTGTACGCCAAAACCTGGCAAACCATTTTTGTCAGTTTACACGCCCTTAAGTTTACGGAAGCGGGGGTTTTGATGGGTGAGGAAGATCAAGTGCCTACCCCCACATTTCGGGCTTGGGTCTTAAATCAAGTTGCGGCCTCTGTCCATAGTCCGGTGCCCGCCATTGAAACCATTTCCTATACACTCCAAGTTGCCTCGCCCCCATTTTGGTGTTATCTGGAAGCGGCTCTGGCCTACCTACCTGCCCTCACGCGCTTAATCCTAGTCACCACTCAGACTTTCCATTGGAATACGGAACGATTGATTGCTTTTCTGGAGGCGGAAGGGCAACCCATCACCCTCGGGGAAATTTCCCAGCATCTCCAAAATGGCTACCAACTCTTACGGGATTGCCTGCCCAGTGATCTGCAAACTATTTACTTAAGCCAGATTGCCCCCGCCAAAACCACAGTCAGCCAAGACTTCCATGCGGATTTAGACCGTTTGGCCAACAACCTCTTTGCTGAGGAAAACTTACCGATTCCAGCTTAGGATTTGCGCTCCTCCCCCTTGATGGACTTCAGAAAAGCCAGCATTGCGCCTGTAACCAATTGGGGCGACTCAATGATAGAACCATCGCCGGTTTCAGGTAGGATTGCCAACTGGGCCTGGGGGATCCCTTGGGCTAACTGGTGGGCAAATTTAATTGGGGTGATCAAATCCTGATCTCCGTGGAGAATTAGGGCCGGGCAGTGAATTGAGGCTAGGCGGCTAACAGTGTTGCTCTGGATGATGGCCTGGCTTTGATGAACTAAGGCCTGAGGTGAGGGTAAGTCGGGAATTGAGTCGAGGGTCTCTAGGAGTTGCCCAAGGGCCTGGGGAGTTGCAAAGAAACGATCACTAAATAGCCAATGCACCAAAGACTTGAGGTAAAACCGCATCTCAAGCCGGGTTGCTAAATCACCCAATAATTGCATCAGGGCCTGGAATTTCGGATCCGGCATCGCCCAAGTTGCCAATAAAATCAGGCTTTTGACTTTTCCAGGAGCCAGAAACACCAGTTCTTGGGCAATTTGCCCCCCCAAGGAATGACCCGCCACATGAACCGCATTAATGCCTAAATACTCTAAAAGCACAGCAATATCCTGGGCGAGATCGGTAACACGGTATTCATGTTCAGAAGTGGAACTCTGTCCAATGCCCCGATTATCCAAGCGTAAGATTCGGTAATCTTGAACTAAATCCGGTACCATCAATGCCTAAGTCGCGGTATCACTGGCAAATCCGGGTATTAAAAGAAGCCAGTCTCTGGCCGGATGACCCGATATGGTGTAGTACAGTTCAGCCTGAACGATTAAGAATTTAGGCATGGGGACAATTGTGAGAGTCTATCTGATTTGGTCCAGAAATAACCCTTAGGTTTGAGGATTGGCAATGATAACGGTTTTTTCCTTAGGCCAGGTGAAGGTGACTAGCGGGGGCAATCTGGATCCCGTTGGGGGTGGCATAGGCAACTTCGGGATAGAAATCCTTGGGGGGGGTTGGACTACGGGCAATGAAGTCGCCAATTCGCAGTTGTGTTGCAGCCAGATAGAGTCCCATAATTCGGGCTGATAAGTTGCCACTAGCTCCAGCATGGACAACCCCGCGAATTCGCCCCCAAACTAAAATATCTCCACCAGCAATAATGGTGCTGCCTGGGTTCAAGTCCCCCACGACAATCACCGAACCACCATGGCAAATTTCATGGCCGGATCGGAGGGTTGTTTGTAGATACAGGGGGTTAGGGGTGGGCACTGCCTCTGGGGGGGGAACTTCCGGGTCGGTGAAGGGGGAATTGGCCAGAGTTTGCTCCACGGCATAACCAAGGGTGGCAGCGGCAATGGCGGTTTGACGACGACTGGTGCTAATTCTTTGTAAGTTAATTTGAACCGGGTTAAAAGCTTCGGCAAGTTGTTGGAGTTGGCGTTGATCGAGGAGGCGATTCCCTACCCGCACTTCTAGATGGCTGTGGGGAGACCAAAACGGAGTCCGGGCCTGGAGATGGAGTTGTAATTGTTGCCAAACCCCTTCCCAGTCTCCAGGAATTTCCGGCGGTAGTTGGAGAATGAGTTGCCCCGCTTGGCTATAGAGATTGATACCAAAATCGGTGATGGCTCCGACTGGTTGGCTGGCTTCTAGATCGGGAAATGCGGTGCTTAATGCAGGTGCTGGGGAGGCATTAGGAGTAGGGATATCTTGAGGATTTTGCTCCATTGCCGTCATGGTTGGCCAATCCGTAGTCGCTGGGTCATAAGGATTTTACCAGTATCCCGAATCAGGGCGATGGAAATCCATTGACTCCCGGCCTGGTTGGGGGCCCGGCCAATTTTGAATAGTCCACCGGCTGGCAAAAGTTCTAGTTTGAGGGGGGGAGATTTGAGATAGGTCTCTGGGGTGATGGGTTGAACGATGGCAGTTCCTAGGAGGAGGGATTCACCCAGGGGTTCTTGCACAATGACATCTAAGTTGTAATCTTGGCCGAGCTTGACAGCGGTGGGGAGATTAAATTGGACTGTGGGTGGAGCCGAGCCAGAGGTCATCTTCGTTTGCTCTGAGGTAATGTCTTGCCAGGTAATTTGCCCGTTGACGATTTTTTGCCGACTACTCAGGTTGGACTCGAGGGTTAGGGGTTGTTCTTGGAACTGACCTTTGCCGTTAATGGTGGTGGTGAGTTCAATGTCCCAGCCTGTGGCATGACGTTTCCAACGATTGACGGTGGTGCGATAGGTGAGGGTAGGATACTCTTCCCAAAGGCGTTTAATGACTTTCTCAAGTATTTCCCGATTCAGACCATCCGTAGAGCTAAAACTGGGGGCATAAAACTCTAAAAGTGCTGCCAAATCCCGTTGATTAGCCGCCGTATCAATTTTCTGGATCAGGGCTTGCAGTTCTGTGGGGACGGCTGGGCGAGAGACATTTCCCTGGGCCTGGGCTGTTAAGCTACTAATTCCACCGCTACTGGTGGCTAGGGTCAACGCCAAGAAAGCAGACAAATAGGAACGGGTCATTCTATGCCTCAGCCTAGAGAAGATTAAAATTCACGGAAACAAGCATTTTACTTATGCTTTATGATACCCCCCTGCTCCAGGCCTGGTTATATTGAGCCTGTAAAAATCTCCTCGGAGAAGTAAGGGTGGGCGTAATCCAAGCCTGAACCAGGCCAGTGGTTAAGAAATGATCGCCCCTAAGGTTTTTAACGTTAACTTTTCGGCTTCTGAGAGTCCGCTGGCATTAATCAGATTCATCCCCTCATAAATTCGATCTGGTCGTAAGATTTTAAGACGGGTTCCGGTGTCGGCATCCCAGAGGCGAATCGTTTCATCAAAGCTGCTACTGATCAACACATTAGGGCAGTTGTAATCTGTTCGGGGCCTAGGATTAAAGGCAACAGCAGTTACTTTGGCCTGGTGCTCGCTGAGGCTGTGTAAGCATTGGCCAGTTGTCATATCCCAAATCCGCACCGTGTTATCGCCCGCACCACTCGCCAATAGCCGCCCATCAGAGTTAAACGCGACCCACGCCACGGCTGCTGTATGACCCACAAGGGTATGGAGAACTGTATTGGTTTCATAATTCCAAACACTCACCGTACAATCGTCACCGCCACTGGCAATCAGGGGTTGCTCCGGGTGAAAAGCAATTGTCCAAGGTTTACTGGCCTGGCCACTCAGGGTTTGATGAGGTTGATCGGATGTTAAATTCCAGAGATAAAGCTGCCCGGTGTGGTGTCCTGTGGCCATCAGGGGTTGGTGGGGGTGCATGACAACAACATGGGGATGGCCCAAGGATTCGGGGATAGCCAGGGTGCGAACCAGTTCTGCGGTGCGATAGTTCCAAAGTTGAATCACCTTGGCAGTGCTGGAGATAGCAATGAGAGGAAAATTGGGATGATCGCCCCCACTGACATAGAGTGCCACCAGGCCAGTATTACAAGTATGCCGACAAGTCCCCGTTTCTAAGTCCCAGAACTTGAGGATGCCTTCATCGTCAATACTAGCCAGAACCGAGCCATCGCCACAGAGGGTTAAGCAAATGACGGGGCCGGCGTGGGCGGATAGGAGTCGTTGACAGTGGCCGGTAGTTAAATCCCAAAGACGAATTTGTCGATCATTACCACCTGTGACTAGACGGGTACCACCTGGATGAATTGCCAACGTGCGACAGGTGACACTCAACCCATGTAATGTCCGCTCACACAGACGCGCCGCCACTGACCAAAACTTAATTTCATTGTTACTGACGCTGTAAAGAGACTGACCATCTTGGCTAAAGACGACCGACCAAATTAAATCTCGATGTCCAGCTAACGTCGCAACTGGCTGGCCTGTACTCACTTGCCATAATGGAATCACGCTATCTTGTCCGGCCGTGGCCACGAGGCTGCCATCAGGACTGAAGGATAATCCCAACAGTTGGCCGCGATGGAGACTCAGGGTGTGAAGACAGGGAAGTGAGGGAATGCCAACCGGATCGGAATTTGGGGAATGAGAAATTGCCTCCAGGCCCTGGGTATCCCACAACCGCGTCACGCCATCAAATCCGGCCGTTGCTAAGACAGTTCCATCAGGAGAAAATTCTACTTTCCAAACATTATCGCTGTGGGCTGTTAGGTGTGCGAGGGCAGTTTGGGTGGGGAGATGCCACAGTTTAATACAGCGGTCATAGCCACTACTCACTAACACCGGGGCCTGGGGATGGATGGCTAAACTGGCAACGGTTGCGGCATGGGCCTTGAACTCCTCTCCCCATTCATGGCGGTTAACATCCCAAGCGAGAATCCGGCCATCTTCCAGGCCCAGATAAAAACACGCCCCATCCACGCTATAACAACCACTCCAAACCGGGGCCGGAGTTGAGATGACTTCCAGACACACCCCGGACGGAATTTGCCAAAACTTAAGGGTGCGATCAAAACTGGCCGTGGCTAAGACCTGGCTATTGGGACTAAAGGCAATCCCTAAGGCTAGGCCCTGATGTGCAGCTAGTGTGAGTTGTCGGGTTCCGGTCGCCACATCCCACATATGGGCCAGTCCATCGGGGCCGGTCATGACTAAGTAGCGATTATCAGGACTGAGGGCCGACACATAAGGGCTATTAAAGGATTCGGCAAATAAAACATGGGAGAAGGTGCAGCCGTGAAAGTTAACCCGGTGTAGAAGCGCATTTTGAAGATCGGCCTGGGCAATGGTTAATCCGGAAAAATCCGCCCCCGTTAAATCCAGGTCTAAGGTTTGCATCAGGTTGAGGAGATTGCCCGCGCCATAATTTGCCCCCGCTGTCGCCCCCCGCATTTGCTGGAGAATATGCTGCATTTACTGGTTGAGAGAAGCAGGAGTCGGAAACTGGGCCTGGAGATTGGCGGCAATGGGTTGGAGGATCAGGCGGGCCTGGGTGGTGCGAATATAGTCTTTGCGGCTGGCCTGGAGGAGGGCATGGGTCAAAAACAGATTGAGTTCGCCAGTCAGCAATTCCGCCGTGACCTGTTCCACTAAAACATCGGTGACATATTCCATGACCACAGGCTGTTGGGTATAACCTTGGGTTTGCTTTTCAATCAGGCAGCGAGTGGTGAGGGCTTCCAGGGTTTCGAGGAGTTTGCGCTTAGGCAGGGGTGTCAGACCCATCTCCAGTAAGGCTTCCAGGCCCAGGCCCTCCCGACCAATGGCCAGTTCATACATCACCGTTTGTTCCAGGGGAGAAAGCCGTTGAAATTGTTGATCCAACAGTCGCCGCACCCCATTAAAAAAGAGAGCCTCCGTGGCCAAAAATGCGGCAATTTCGCCATTGAACAGGTCTTGAATTGAAGTCGCAATAATTTTGAGCATCAGGGGGCAATAACTATAGCGATGGCCAAGTTCCTGTTGCTCTGGGATTGTTCCTTTGAGGTTTTTGGCGGCAAACAAGGCCTGGGCCACGTCCCATGATCCCTCCAGTTGCCAAAGACGCACGGCAGCTTCTGTCCCTGCTAAAACGGAAATTTCTGTTGGCCGCTCCCGACTTGTGACCACTAGACAACTGGGATGGGGCGTTTCACCGACTAACCGCAACAGTTCGCCGTAGTCTTCATAACCGGGACGAAATTGGCCGGCCGCCTGGGCATCTAAAAGGGTTTCTAAATTATCTAAAACCAAAAGACAGCGGGATTGACGGAGTAACTCTAAAAACTGACTGAGGCTGGCCTGGGTGGTTTGTTGACGCGACAGCAGCGGAATCAGATCGGCTAACAACGTGGTCAGGTGCGGGGCATTGCGGACGGTTCGCCAAATAATAATCTCAAAATCCCCTTGAACCGTTTGGGCCAGCTTAATCGAGAGGGAGGTTTTGCCCATACCCCCCAGGCCAAGGATACCCACCAACCGACAACGATCTTGGACAATCCAGTTCTCTAAGGTCTGGAGTTCGGAAGTTCGCCCATAAAAAAACGAAACATCCAGGGCATCTCCCCAATCCAAAGCAGGCGGCGGGGTAGCAGGAGATGATTCTATCGCTAATTTTGGGGCTAACTCTGGGGCTGAAGTGGGAGAACTAGGGTTGGTATCGGGATGGGCATCAGGGGCCTGGTGATTGCGCCAATGTCGTTCTAAGCAAAACCGGAAATTCTTCTTTGTTACCCGTTCCTCTAAAGCATAGGAAAGAGTCTGCCAGAGTTTTGGAGCAACAGTGCGGTTAATGTAACTGAGGGAATACCCGGTTTGATCGGCAATTTCTTCGTAGGTTTGTTCCTGCCAACAGCCTGCTAAGACGGCCCGCTCCACCTGCCCTAATCGCCGTCCCGTTTTGGTAAAGATAGTCTCATCCGCAACGGCCAACCCCTGCCCAAAATCCATAGTCTCTGTGGTGCAGCCTTAAAAACGATCTGAAAAAGGCGAACTTGACCCGAATTTCACCAGAAGTATAGCAGAGATAATTCCGAAATTCGCTGTATAGACTGCCTAGCGGGGCCTGGAGATGATGGAGCTATCAATAGTTAAGTCGTCAAACAATCTCAGGATTTAGGAGCAGGTGGTCATGGCAGGCCTATTTAACAACGCGCTCATTGGGCAAGAAAATGATGGAGTTCAAGACTTACTCCTCCGGCGCACCAATCTCACCCGCACCACCTCCCCGGCCCAAGAAAAGCTGGATCAACTCAATGCCAAGATGAACGCCCTGGCCAACGGCACACCAACCACTCGTCCAGCACCCCCCACCCTCACCCAATTCTCTACCGTTGCTCCAAACACTGGCATCACCGGATTACCCCCAGGCCCGAATAATCCCCTTTCCCAGCCTGTCAATACATTCATCAATGAGAACCAAGGCACATTCACAACCCAGAATCAAACGCCTTTTTTTGTGGGCCTGTGGGGAGATGCCTCAAAAGTTAACTATTTCAATGATTATGTCAGGGTGGGCCGGGGAGATATTTACGCAATTATTACGGATGATGGCGTGAGCCGGCCGGGGATTCCCTACGATCCGCGTCCCAGTGGTGAGTACGACCCAGATCCGAGTACCCCAGGGATTGAACTCGATAACTATCCCCAAAGCTATTGGACATTTCCGGTGGAGTTAAAGGCGGTTTACAACTTCACGGCCGATGGCAAGTTCTATCTTTACGAGGGCTATCAGTACGCCAATCGCAACGAGGGCTATATTCTACGTTTCGATGAATATACCGGAACCTATACAGTTAACGATCAAGGCATTATCACGGTCAAGTTCACGGCTGCGTCTCAGGTTTATTATTCCGACTGGCAAGACCGCTATGAAACGGGTACGATTTTTGACATTCCCGACCGCCACTATCTGATCCGCCCCGATGATCAATCCAATGGGATGCACATTACGGAAATGGTGCGGCTCCCGGATGGTTCGTTTCAACCCATTGAGAACAATCCCAACGGCTGGGTCTATGCTCCGGCTTCGGGGGTGAAAGGAGATCTGAATGGGGATGGGGTGGTCAATCCGAATGATGGGGCGGTGATTGCCGGAACGCTGCGGGCAGACCTCCTGGTGGGGACGATTAACAGTGACACGATTATTGGCCGGGAAGGCAACGATCTGATTATTGGGAATGAAGGCTTAGATGTCTTTCAGGGTGGAGCAGGCAGTGATCGCTTTGCCGTGATGGTTCATGCCAACTCCATGGATACCATCTCAGACTTTAATCCCAATGAAGATATTATTGCCCTGCAAACGATGGGGGATGGCCGGGCTGCCAATAGCTTTTTCCTCGCCAATCAGTTTGAAATTGGCCCCCAAGCGACTCGAACCACCACGCGTGTTTTTTATGATCACCTGACTGGCAAAATTTTCTACGATGGTGATGGATCTGGATCCCAAGCTGCCCGTCAAATTGCCCTGATTGCTCCGAATCTGATTAACCTTAACTACACCAACTTTTACACCTTTGCGATTGAAAATTTCCGAGATCTGCGGGCGATTACCAAACCCAATCCGATAATCAACAACCCCACCCAAGGTAATGATGAAATTTATGGCACGGTCTTGGATGATCGGCTGTTTGGTTTAGGCGGTAATGATACCCTGGAAGGCTTATTGGGCAATGATTTCCTCGATGGGGGCCTGGGTGTGGACCGGATGCTGGGGGGCCTGGGGAATGATGTTTATGTCGTGGATAATTCCGGCGATGTGGTGATTGAGGTGGCCAATGGCGGTATTGACGAAGTGCAGTCGTTTATTAGCTACACCTTGGGGGCCAATCTGGAAAATCTGACCCTCCTCGGCACAGGCAATATCAATGGCATTGGGAATACGGGGAATAACTCCATCATCGGGAATGCGGGCAACAATATTTTGAATGGCAGTGTGGGGTCTGACTGGGCGGCCGGGGCTGCGGGGAATGATACCTACATTGTGGATAATGCTGGCGATAAGGTAGTTGAATCGGCCAATGAGGGGATTGATATAATCCAGGCCAGTGTTAGCTATATCCTCACCCCCCATGTGGAAAACCTCACCCTCACCGGGACAGCCGCGATTAACGGGACTGGGAATGATCTCAACAATACGATCCTGGGTAATGGGGCGAATAATACTTTGACCGGGGAAGCAGGGGATGATCTTCTTAATGGTGGGGCCGGGGCAGATCGACTGGTTGGGGGCCTGGGCAATGACACCTATGTTGTGGATAATGCTGGCGATGTGGTGGTGGAAGCGGCTAGTCAAGGGGTTGATACGGTACAAACGGGCCTGGCCCATAGCTTGGGAGCCAATCTCGAAAACCTAATTCTCACCGGAACGGCGGCGATCAATGGCACGGGTAATTCGCTGAACAACACAATTACAGGTAATTCTGCTAGCAATATTTTGAATGGGGGCCTGGGGGCGGATCGTCTCATTGGGGGACTGGGGAATGATACCTACATTGTGGATAATGCCGGAGATGTTGTTTCTGAAATCTCAACCATCACGACTGAAATCGATACGGTACAATCTGCGATTACCTACAGTTTGGGAGCCAATCTTGAAAATCTAATTCTCACCGGAACGGCGGCGATCAATGGCACAGGTAATTCACTCAACAACACGATTACAGGTAATTCTGGGAATAATGCGTTGAATGGCGGCCTGGGTGCAGATCGGTTGATTGGGGGACTGGGAAATGATACCTACATTGTGGATAATGCCGGAGATGTTGTTTCTGAAATCTCAACCATCACGACTGAAATCGATACGGTACAATCTGTCATTACCTACAGTTTAGGAGCCAATCTCGAAAATCTGATTCTCATGGGAACGACGGCGATCAATGGAACAGGTAATTCGCTGAACAACACGATTACAGGCAATTCTGGGAATAATGTTTTGAATGGGGGCCTGGGGGCAGATCGTCTCATTGGGGGCCTGGGGAATGATACCTACATTGTGGATAATGCCGGAGATGTGGTTTCTGAAACCTCAACTAATGCAACCGAAATTGATACCGTTCAATCTGCCATTACCTACAGTTTAGGAGCCAATCTCGAAAACCTGATTCTCACTGGAACGGCGGCGATCAATGGAACAGGTAATTCACTCAACAACACGATTACAGGCAATTCTGGGAATAATACGTTGAATGGGGGACTGGGGGCGGATCGGTTGATTGGTGGAGATGGTAGTGATCTTTTAGTAGGGGGGGCCGGTAACGACTCTTTGACCGGTGGCAATGGCAATGATTTCTTCCGGTTCACAGCCCGCACTGAAGGCATTGATACAATTACTGACTTTACTAAGGTTTCTGGCAATTCCGATAGGATTGAAGTCTTAGGAAGTGGATTTGGTGGTGGTTTAGTTGTTGGGACACTCGCTGTATCTCAATTTATCTTGGGTACAGCCGCAACCAGTTCTACCCATCGGTTTATTTACAACCAATCTACGGGTGGATTATTCTTTGATGCAGATGGCTTCGGCGGGACGGCCCAAACCCAGATTGCCACTCTCAGTACCAAACCAGGCCTGGTTGCCAGTGACATCCTTATTGTCTAAGGCTGAGTCAGGGCAATATCGAATCTATGAAAACGTGTTCCCTTGGGTATTGCCGATAAGATATTAGGAGCTAAATCCTCTCTCAGATCACGTCCAGGCCAGGGAGACTTTAACGATGGTAGTTTGGCAACAGTTGGCCGCAGCCACGCCCCCAGGCCCCTTCATCAGCGCCATTAAGTCTCTCCATCCAGAAGCGGGAAAGTCTACCGCCCAAGTGTTATGGCAGCGGGGGTGGCGCAATATCGCAGCGATTAAGTCTTTCTTATTTCCTGAGGACTACAAACCAACATCGGCATTTGCCTTTGCGGAAATGTCCCAAGCAGTAGAACGGATTGCCCAGGCCCGGCGCGACCAGGAGAAGGTGGCAATTTGGGGAGATTTTGATGCCGATGGGGTGACGGCCACGGCGGTGTTATGGGAGGGGTTAGGGCAGTTTTTCCCACAACATGAGCGATTGATTTATTACATCCCCAATCGGTTGACAGAATCTCACGGGTTATCCATGATCGGCCTTGCCCAACTCCAGGCCCAGGGATGTACCTTGATTATTACCTGTGATACTGGCAGCACAAACCTAGAGGAAATTCGCTACGCAGCAGGCCTGGGAATGGATGTGATTATCACGGATCATCATACTCTGCCTCCCTATCGGCCCCATGTCACCGCCCTCATCAACCCGAGAGAATTTGCTGATGATCATCCCCTTCGCTATTTATCCGGTGTGGCCGTTGCCTATAAATTCATTGAAGCCCTCTATGAAGAATTTCCCACAGTTCCCCAGCTACCCTTAGACCGATATTTGGACTTAGTTGCGATTGGGTTGATTGCCGATCTAGTGGAATTACAGGGGGATTGTCGCTACTTGGCCCAACGGGGAATTGCGCAATTAAAATCCCAAAAACGCCCAGGCCTGGCAGCACTGCTCAAAAATGCGCGTCAAAAAGGGGATCGACCGACCGATATTAGTTTTGGCCTGGGGCCGCGGATCAATGCCGTTAGTCGGATTTATGGGGATGCCAGCCTCTGTGTCGAGTTGTTGACCACCCAGGATCCTCAACGAGCCGCCGAATTAGCCCAGGCCGCTGAGTTAGCCAATGATCGCCGCAAAGCCCTCCAGAAAACGATCCTTAACCAGGCCGAAAAAGAAATTGCCCGCTTAGATTTATCCACCACCTATGTCATTGTTTTGATGCATCCCCAATGGTCAGTAGGCCTGGTGGGTGTGGTTGCCGGGCAGTTGGCTAAGAAATATGGGCGGCCAGTGATTTTATTACGGGCAGAGGGACTGGAGTTAGCAGATGGGGATCTGGGGGAGTTAGACCTAGCCTCAGAGCCAAATGCCTTGCCTTATCCAGGGAACGAGATTGAGCCTCCAGACTTGGCCAGGGGTTCGGCGCGCTCCATTGGGGGCTTGGATTTGTATGAGCTACTCAATCAACACCTACATCTGCTCCATCGTTTTGGGGGGCATCCCTTTGCGGCTGGTTTGAGTTTACCGATTCAAAATGTGCCGCTCTTACGGGAAGGCTTAAACCAGGCCTTGGGGCAACGATGGGGCGGCCAACCACCAATCGAACCTGCCATTGGGATTGATTTAGATGTCCCTGTTGCTGAGCTTGGGGCCGGTTTATTTCGAGAGTTAAAGTTATTAGAACCCTATGGCCTGGGAAATCCGGGGGTGACGTTGCGATTACAGGGGGTGGAAATTCAAAAACCTTGGCGCAATGGTCTGAAGGATATTCAAGGCCAGACCCAGAACTATAGCTTTGTCACCTTTACCATCCTTGACCCCGAATCGGGACATCAGGCGGCGGGCATTTGGTGGGATCATCAACCCCAGGATATTCCCCCCGGACGTTGCGATCTTGTCGGGGAGTTGAACTTTAACACCAAGGACAATCAATACGTTTTTCACGTCAGGGATCTCCAACCTGCCCCCTATGCCAATGTCCTCCCTGGCCACTCAACTCGACTAGAAATTTTAGATTATCGCTATCGCCCGATCCCACCCTTACCGGAACCGGTCTTAACCCTCGAAACGCCCCCCCAAACTTGGACAGAATGGCGACAATGGCTCACCCAGGCCCAGCGGGCAGCTATCCCCTTAGCACTCATCTACAGTCATCCCCCCCGGACTACCCCCACCCAGGCCTGGCAACGGTTAATTGGGATCACTAAACATCTCAGCCGCACCGGGGCCCAAATTGGCTTAGATCGCCTCCAACAAGAACTGGGCCTGAGTGCATTAGCCGTAACCAAGGGCCTGGATACCTTAACCGCCTTGGGAGTCGAAATTTTTGTGTATCCGCAGCCTGAACAGCCCAATGCTCAACCAGCCATCAGTTGTCGTTACCCTCAAGCCATTGCTGCCAATCCCCAGGCCGTAGAGCAGTTTGCCCTGACAGTCGCGGAAGAACAGTTTCGCCGCCATTATTTGGCCCAAGTCCCGACCCCAACCCTACGGCAAGTAGCTGGGCAATCCGCTTAAAGTTCTGCAATGTTCAACATCCTACCCGTCATAGTCCTTCAGGAATTAGGCAGGATAGAAGCAGCCCCAGTTTAGACGCTTGGCTCGCAGATTATAGGTCGTTCGTAGAGTGGTAGGAAATGACTGTCATTGCCCCGCCTTCCCTGAAATCGAAAACGCAACGCTGGCCGCAAGGACTCCTGATTAGCCTGCTGATCCTGGCCATTTTCGGGGTGCTGTATTGCGGCTGTCGAGTTGTAGCTGAATCCCTCTGGTTTCAGGAATTGGGCTATTTATCGGTGCTGTGGCGGCGTTGGCTGACTCAATTGAGCTTACTGGGCCTGGGCCTGGTGGGGGGATTGGTCTTTTTGGGCTTAAACAGTGGCCTGGCCTATCGGTTGCGCGAACAAACGCCCCGCTCTGGAACACGTTATTTAGGTTTACCAGGACTCTTGCCCTTGAGTTTGGGCCTGGCCCTTGTCACGATTGCCTTGGTTGAGCATACGGTTGTTGTTTCCTTAGCCTTTAATTCCCAGGCCCAGGCAAGTTTGGCCATTAATCCCCTCCTGCCCCAGTTTGATTGGACTGCGGTGATCACGATTATTGGGGGCTGGTGTCAAAATCCTCTCTATCTCTGTCTCGTCCTGTTGGCGGGCATCGGCTGTCTTGTCCAACCCTTTTGGGGCTATCGGCTGGTGGCCATTGGGCAAAGCTTGGGCCTGGCCTGGTTAGGGCGCAATCATTGGGCCATTGTTCTCCAGGCCTGGCAACGGACAAACTTTAGTCAAATTGATCCCCTGTTTCATCAAGATATTGGCTTTTATATTTTTACTCTACCCTTTTGGGAATGGGTGCGCTTTGCAATGACGGCCTTGACGATTTCGGCCCTCGCAGGCGTAACACTGATTTATCTTTTAGCTGGGGATAGCCTCAGTTTGGGACGGTTTACAGGGTTTAATCGGGCCCAACGGCAGCATATTCAGGCCCTTGCGGGTGGGTTTTGTTTCTGTTTAGCCCTGAGCTTTTGGTTAGAGCGTTATAAACTCCTCTATTCGCCGCGGGGTGTCACCTTTGGGGCTAGTTACACGGATATTAAAATTACCCTCCCTCTCTATACCCTGTTTGCGGTTTTTACCTTGGGGGTGGGGATCATGCTGCTCTGGTCAGCAATCCGGCGGGGCGGGAAAGGGCAAATTCGGCTGGCCCCGGCATCCCCTTGGTTATTGCGTAGTGTAACGGGCTATGCCTGTTTAATCTTTATCATTGGTCAACTTCTCCCCAACTTAGCCCAGGCCCTGATTGTCCAACCGAACGAACTGGAACGAGAACTGCCCTATATTCAGCGCACCATTGATTTCACCCGCCAGGCCTATAACTTGGAAACCGTCTATGCCGAACCCTTCCAACCGGAAAACAATCTCACGGCCCCAGTCCTGGCCGACAATGCCCCCACGGTGCGGAATATTCGCCTCTGGGATACCCGTCCGCTGCTCGAAACCAATCGCCAACTCCAACAACTGCGCTCCTACTACCGCTTTCCCGATGCCTTTATTGATCGCTACCAGATCAGCACCCAGACCGACCCCACTGCAAAAAATCCCAACTCCGATCAAGAAATTCGCCAAGTCCTCACCGCCGCCCGGGAGTTAGATTACACCGCCGTCCCCAGCCAGGCCCAAAGTTGGATCAATGAACATCTGGTGTTTACCCACGGCTATGGCTTTACCATGAGTCCTGTCAATGTTGCGGGCGAGGGGGGGCTGCCGAAATACTTTGTCCAAGATATTGTTAGTGGTTCCCAGGGCGGCTTAGTGACGGCCAATCCAGCCATCGCCAATAGTATTCCCATTGGTTTTCCCCGGATTTATTACGGACAGATTACGGATACCCATGTCCTGGCCCCCTCCAATGTGCCTGAATTGGACTATCCAACGGGGAATGACAATGCCTATAACCACTATCAGGGACGAGGAGGCGTTCCAGTGGGGGCATTCTGGCAACGGTTGGTGATGTCTGTCTATTTCCACGACTGGCAACTGTTGTTAACGCCCAATATCAACCGAGAAACCAAGGCTCTCTTTCGCCGCAACATTATGACGCGAGTGCAAACCTTAGCTCCATTTTTGCGCTTTGATCAGCAGCCCTATTTAGTCATCGCCGATACCCGCCCCGAGGCTGCCATTGATGTGGAATCCCCCCATGAATCAGAGCCAAATTTCTTGTACTGGGTAATTGATGCCTATACTGTCAGCCGTTACTATCCCTACTCTGATCCGGGGGAGGAGCCGTTTAACTATATTCGCAATTCCGTCAAGGTGGTCGTGGATGCCTATCATGGTTCGGTGCGCTTCTATGTCATGGACAATTCCGATCCCTTGATTCAAACCTGGTCTAAAATTTTTCCGAACCTCTTTTATCCCGTTGACCAAATGCCGCCGCGCCTGGCCGCCCATCTTCGCTATCCGGTGGATCTGTTCCAGGCCCAGTCTCAGAAACTGTTGCGCTATCACATGACCGATCCGGTGGTGTTTTACAGTCAGGAAGACCAATGGCAAATTCCCCAGGAAATCTATGGTAATGATCCCCAGGCCGTCAAGCCCTATTACCTGATCATGCGGCTACCGAGTGGGAATCAGGAGGAGTTTATCTTGCTCTATCCGTTTACGCCCCTAAATCGCCCCAATCTGGTGGCCTGGTTAGCGGCTCGCTCAGATCACGATCAATATGGGAAGCTACTCCTCTATACCTTTCCAAAACAAGAATTGGTCTTTGGCCCCCAACAAGTTGAAGCTCGAATTAACCAAGACCCAACCATTTCCCAGCAAATCTCCCTCTGGAATCGGGCTGGCTCCCGTTCATTGCAAGGGAATTTACTGATTATTCCGATTGAACGCTCGTTACTCTACGTCGAACCTCTTTACCTGGAAGCCAGTCAGAATAGTTTGCCCATCTTAGCGCGGGTGATTCTCATGTTTAATCAACAAATTGTCATGGCAGAAACCTTGGATCAGGGCCTGGAGAAACTCTTTCCTGGCTTTGCCAACTACAACAATCCAGATCAACTCACCATTAGTAATCGGCCGTCGAAATGACTATATCCCTTGAATTTGCTGTTCCTCGTCATGGTAAAAAGCCTGTTTGATACCTTTATTGATCATTGCTAAGTTGTAAGAGTCTTGATTGATGTGAAAATCAACACATCTATAGTAAACAGTAATGATTCGTGAGATTAGCGCGGAATTATTTGTGTTTGTAAAGTTTTATTTTCACCCTAGGTTCAACGAGAGGGTATTCTTTACTAAAGCCTCTGGTGATCAATTATTCTCACAAATCAAGACAGACTGCTATACTAGATTTCGGACTTCAAGAGACTCTATTAGATTTTGGATTTGAGGCTAAAAGAAAATCTTCAAAGTACGCCCTTACAGACAAAAGCCGTCGAACGGCAAAGTTGTGCGGCGGCAGATAATCTCGGACTCCCACCACCAAACTCTGTTCCGTCCGCACCAACGCATTGTTGGGCTGCGCTGCTACATGACATTGACTGAGTAGGCACGGATTGCTGTATCCACTGTCGCAATTGTCAAACCATTTTGTAAAGCTTGACAGATAAGCATTCTGTCAAATGGATCACGATGTAATAGTGACAGTTTAGCTAGTTGAACCACACTAATTTCATCAAGGGCAAGACTGGCAATTTGATGTAGATCGCGCTGTTTGGGCAAATACGTTTCGGGATGCTCTGGCAGAGGTAGCTTGCCCAACTGGTACTTGACAATTGCTTCCCAGACTGAGATTGCGCTCAGATAAACCTCATTGTCTGGATCACGAATTGCATCCCGAACATCTGTTGGCAACTGGGTATCGCCACTAATGAACCATAGAAAGATGTGGGTATCTAGCAGAATTCTCATTTGCCCTCGAATGCGCTGAGAAGGTCTTCCGGCAAAGGAGCGTCGAAATCATCTGGAACGGTAAACTCGCCTGCACATAAACCAAATGGTCGCAACTGTTTACTACTAGCAATAGGTCTAAGTTCAGCGATCGGCTTGTCAGATCGAACAATAACAAGCGTTTCACCTGCCTCTACCTGACGAAGATACTTTAGAGGATCGCGTTGTATTTCATCAACAGTGACATTCAACATAAATTACCTCAATACAAATTTTATGAACAGTTCTCCATGCTCTCTTACTTTATGTAGTCAAACTACTGGTTGCACGATTGCAGACCTATAGTTTTATCTCATGTAATTGTGCGCTCAAACATTACTTGAAGCACATCCTTACGTTCAAGGGTTTTACCATCGAGGATGACGGCACGAAACGAATTGTTGATGATACGTTTAGTGCCATCATTAACATGAACATGAATTCCCCTTTCCTGCGGGCGATCTGCTGACCACACGATTGCTGGAGTAGATGCCCAGATTTCGTAATCACAGCCTGAGTATTTATCTAAGTCCAGATTTAATGCCCTATCTGGTTCCTTATACTGTGTGTTCTTTGCAAATTGGTCATATAAAGGCTTGAGAGGCGTTGAAACAATATGTCCAGAACTCCAAGTGCTATCACAACCGCAATTACCACAAAAATGTTTTCGATGGGGCTTCCGTGCAAAATCGCCCAGATCCAAATGTGGATAGCCGCACTGTGAGCAGTTAATGCAGGTCATCTCTCGATTTTCTTCTACAGCACAAACAAACTCGAATGAAGCAGGTGGTGTGATATTAACACGGGTAATTTCGGCGTTAGCAAACAGTCCCAAATCTTCGTGGTAGAGCAACGAAATAGCTTCAAAGTCAGCGTCTATTAACTTCTTACCTTGTGCTTTGGGACGCAGATGAACATAAATCTTAGGGGCACGAGATTCAATTGATTTGGTAGACAGCCCTGTTGGAAGTGAGCACCAGATGCCTACCTCAGCATAATCAGCCACATTAATTTCCAATGGAGCCAGAGTATAGTTCATTGGTTGGGAGTGGTTAGCACAACGCATCACTCCCGAGGACTTATATGATTCTTGATCAGCTTTAGTTCCCCAATGCGTTTGGTGAGTCCGACACCACCAACGATCAGCACCGTGCCGAAACTTTCCAGCGTGGACGAAATCGCAAGGTAATAGCGCATCATCACCCGCCTGTGGAGGAAAATTTCCAAGTATGGATTTAGAGAAAACAGCAATATTTCCAAGTGTGCGCCCAGATGCCCAACAAATCGCGTTAACCTGACTCCAAGAATTTTTACCCTCTGGCGCTAAGGGCTGTTCCTCACCGATCCTACTGACAAAAATCTTCTTGGCTGGAGCACCTTCGGGGTATTCCCACTCGCACTCCCATAGCTCAACCTTATTAGTTGTTTGATTGACTTTGCGCTCAATGAACATAGGATTCGGTAGCAGCCCAAAATTGATACTCCGCTACCATTGTGACATTTCTAAAATCGCGTCGGCTTTGACACTGACAAAAAATTGGATGTACTGCCAACACCGAAAGACTAAGCAGCCCAACGGTCGTGTTCAGAGGCGGCTAGCAACCTTAGCATCACGACCAATATCTCCATACTGTCCGCTGCAACACGGTTGTTCGACTGCGCCAACTACTGCATTTTACTATTTTGGTTGCTCGCCAGTTGTAAGCTCTGTGAATGTAAATATGCAAATTGATTTCATTAACAATGCCACACTTCTGAAGTCTCTCTGATTCAAGGGATGTCCCTTCTTCTTAGAACTCTTCTGAGAAAAATGTGATAGGTTGCCACGTATTTGTACAATCAGTTCAATTAGCCCATCAACACTAAAGGCTTTCTTTTCCATCTCCAGAAATTCTTTCAACTCCTCCCAATTTTCAGAATTTTCTTCATCTTGAAAGAAACGTATTGCTTCTTCAAAAGCCTTTCTAATATGCTCTGACGACTTAAATAGGTTTTCTACCTCTTTATTTTTTGTTTTACCTTGACCATACAAATCATCTAGATAGAAGTAGAAATTAATGAAGGAACTTGTATATCTTCTTGAGCTAAACTCATTACATCCTTCTCGATAAAAGGACATTGGCAAAACTAGATTTCGATGAAGCTGACGATTTTTTATCAAAGATTCCAGCATTTCTGGAGCCATTTGTCGATAGCATTTATTCTCATGAGACTCTCGCTGGAAGTCATTTGTTATAAGCCCTAAATCCCTCTCTTCTTGTGGTGTTTCAGCCACCCATACCCTTTTAGGGCTTTCCCAATAGATTTTTTTGATCCCAAACCAAAAACTACCGAGAGATTCGATATGCTGTGCGAGGTCGATTAGAAAAAATGACAATGATGAATCCCGCAATTTTATTTGAGTAATTCGACTTTCTATGTCTGAGCTAACTTCAGGTAGAAAGTCTTGGTAATTCTTTACTCTTAAAGCAATATTCAGAGCTTCTACCACTTTACTTTGACCAAGCATTACGTCGAGAATAAAGTGCTCAACTTCTAATCTATATGGTTGATGGTAAATAGAATCAGAATCAACTTTGACGGTTATTTGGTACAGCATTAGTCTCGAACTTTGCATGTATTCTTCATATATTTTAACCAGGGCTATTTCATTCTGCTAGTTCTGCTAATTCTACTAGCCAATGAGGAATCTGAAAACCAAGCAACAAAAGGAGTCTTAGATTGGGTCTTAATCAATCTCGTGAGAATGAAACAGCCCTGATATTTTAACGCTCCGGCAAAAACAGCTTGGTAGTGATCGCATCTCACAGATAGCTTTTCGGATGCACCCCGACAGGTAACTTAAGCGGTCGAACGGCAATGGTCAGCGGCGGTGAAAAAAATAGGCTGTAAACGAGAGATCTTCATACCGTCCGCTGCACCAACGTGTTAGGCATGGCAAAGCTGGACTGGGCAAACTGTGATTCACAAAGAGGAAACTTACCAACCTTCACCAAAAAACGCAACATGGCATCTAATCGTTGTTCAAAATATAGTTGCATAATAATTCACATATCTCTTCATTCCACCCGAAAACTGATCCTGATACTCTAATGTCAAAGATTCCAACACCGACCGACAAATACAACTGATGCTCAATACTACTTAGGGATGGGATTGCTAAACTTTGCCAGTCTCTAATCTTTTGAATGTAATGAGAAGGAAGACGATCAATAATTAGAGCCAAATCCCAAAAATGAGATGAATCAAAACTTTCATTTACATATGCTCGAAAAGCTTTTCCCAAAAACCTTGCTTTGCCTAGTGAATCTAAGCGATCTATTAGTAGCATAAGATTATCACCAACTTTTCCTCTAAATTCTTTATCTCTTTCTAGATTCGCAAGCATTCTCTTTCGACGTTCAGCAGGAATATCTTGAATCTCGTTTAAGAAATAGATAAGCTTTTTGGTTAGCAAGAAATCTCTGACAGTTACTCCGGTTTTCCACAACCCAGTAATGATATTAATTACAGGTAAATCTTTGAGAAATCCATCTTGAAGAAATGAATCTAGAGCAACTTCGGCGATCTCAGAACTGAGATCACTAAGTTCAGACTCAGCAAGTGTCTCTGTAAGGGAGTCTCCCAATTGATCTGACATCTTTATCCTCACTCGTCAAAAAGTATGAAGCTTAATGTCTAAAGCTCGATCGCCCCACGAACAAACCTTGCATTGAAAAAACAATAGCTTTAGCTCTTGGGCCTAACGTTGCCCATCACCCGCCGCAGATAACCTTTGCATCACAACCGATCAACTCTCGGCGGTCGGTGTGCATGGGCGTTGTTGTGCGGCATTACTAGCCCTTTAGACTTTACATGACTAACCGACGATCTCCATACCATTGACTCAAATCCTGCTCAATTTCCTCAAGGATGGCGATCGCATTCAGGATTGATTTTGCATCAACAGCTAACAAAGCAAACACTGACTCAACTCGTTGTTGATAGTCTCGTGGACACAGCGCAAAACTTTTGGCAACTGCCACCGCGCCTTTCTCATTCAATAAGTACTCTTCATTGAGTGCAAATAATACCTGATTCATACAAGCCACGCTGCGGAAACAACAACCTGCTGCATAGGCAACATCCTCACGTGCAACAGCCTTTCCCGCAATGAACAGTGAAAAACTAATTTCCCAGGCAAACTTATTAATTGTTGCTTGTTTAAGCTGAATTGGATAGGGAGTTGTCCTAGCCTTTAAAGCGTCCAAAACGCTCTGCGGATCGTGAAGTGGCAAACAAATTGCAACTTCACCCATGTAAATAGAGGATACAAAGCCGTGGGGATGCCCAGGTTGGTAATCAATCGTAATTTGCCCAGCATGGCAATCATCAATGACACGGCTAACCTGAGCCACATCACGATAGAGAAAATCTACAGGTACACCTTCTACCTGTAGCCAACCACCGCCATTAATCCATTTTCCCCATTCACCAATTGGGGTGATTAAATTTTGGCGATGGGTGTCGTCAAGTTCAGCGGCAAGCTGATTTAGCGCAACTAAACCAAGTGGATTCTCTGGCTTGTAATAAATTCCTAGATCCACATCTGACTTCTGTGTATGGTTGCCTCGTGCCCTTGAACCACCTAGAGCGATCGCTGCAATTCCCTGAACTGACTTCAAGCGATCGACAACGCAGTGGATGAACTGAGGCAATTGCTGATTCATGTTGGCTCCATTTTCGCCACCAGTTCAAAACAATCTCACATTCGATGCTAACTGACAAGCTTCAAATAACACCCCCACCAATATCTAAGCCGCACAACTAGGTATTAGGCGGAAAAATTCTGTCTAAAAGTAGCTTTATGGTGTTTAGGCTGAATGTCAAGTTTCTTCCTAAGTAACCTATAGAGACTAAAAAGCAGAAAATTTCCGCATAACACCCCAAATTAGTATGATTAGGTAGAAATTTCCCTCTACTTAGTTAATTTTTGTTGAATTTAAATCTTCAGATATTATAGTAATCTGTCTTCATTTGTGAGAATGATTGATTATCACCAGCTTAGGGACGGGCTATCCCTTCCGTGGGACTAGACTCAAATAGAATTTTGGGAAAAACAAATACACATTCAACCTCACAAATCATTACTGTTTACTATAGCTCCTTTGGCTCTAGCGGCACCGATGCCCTCCTGGACTCTGTTTTGAATCCGTTTTGTTTGCTGAGTGAGTTGCTTTATCTCGTGGATTTCACCACTAACTTCAGCATCGGGTGGCCTCACTCCATCAGGAATCTGCTCATTTAACAGAATAACTTGTTCACCCTGCCGAGCATAGAATGGGCAACCAAAACTTTTGCTTCAAAACCCGGCCCTTGATTATGCCCCTCATGAATTAGTACATAACCACCTGTCTGGTCGTCAAAGTAGTATTTCTGATACTCAATCCCGATTGCCTCGTACTCCCTGCCGTGTGTTGCGACTCTATTCACTGAGGTTGTTCCGAACTGACTGCTTGAGACTTCCGCATGAATTCTCTGATCTTCCATTCCGGTCTTGAGCTAGGGAATTGGGGCAGGGGATTGGGCAAAGGCCGCAGTATCTGGAAATGAAGTGTGCCAATCCTGAATCAGTTGGACTTGAACAATTGGATTCCGAAATATTCCCGCCAAGAGATGCCCGCCCCCTTTTTTATCTTGGGTTAAGCCATGAAAATGATAGCCAGCCGCATTGATCCCCTGCATATTTTGGGGGAGGCGAAAGCCAACTAGGGTGGCGGAAACTTGCTGAAAATTAAATACCGTTTGCTGTTTGACGACGGCCCCTAGGGTTGGGTAGGGTGGCACTTGGCCTGGGACGCTTCGCAGTTCTAACTGGGGAAATTGACCGTGAATCTTCAGGGCATAGGGATAGTTAAGACTGGGTAATTTTTGATCTAAGGCCGTTTGTAACTCGGTGTAGGTAAAAGTGCCGGGCAGGAGAATTTTTTGGGTAGGCTTAAATTGGGTGACAACCGCAAAGGGAGTCTGGCTTTGATCACTGACAGGGAAAACTGCGCCATCATGTTTGACTTGGTAAAACCGATTGTCCAGGCCAATCATTTCCCCATCCAGGCCGGCAAAAGTACCTAAGCCAAAATTCCCATACTGACGTAACTCTCGAAAACTCATTGCCCCCTCAAACACCCCGGCACTTAGAGCATCTAAAGTGGAAATTTGAAATCCCCGACTGACTGGATTCGCTGCACCTAAGGCCACCAGAGGGACGCAAACCGCCAGGAAAATACCTAACCACAATCCCCAGCGCAAAGGTCGGAGTAATTTGGCGGAAATGGAAGAGCAAGAATTCATCACAGTCGCATCCCTTCAATAACGCTCACAATGCCGTGGGTGGGAACAATCCGAGTTAAGTTGAATCCGGCTTGGGCAAACAGGGCCTGGAATTCTTCAGCCGTGCGTTCTTTCCCACCGGGGCACATGACTAGCATATTCACATCAAGGAACTTGCCAATAAAGGGATCATTGCCGGGGGGAATGACTTGCTCCACCACCAAAACTTTACCGTTAGCAACCATGGCCTGGTGACAGTGTTGGAGAATCGCAATAGCCCGTTGATCATCCCAATCATGAATGATGTGTTTGAGAATATAGGCTTCCGCTCCGGCTGGGACTGATTCAAAAAAGCTGCCACTCACTAACTGACATCGGGCCTTGACTGCACTATTGGCAATGGCAGGTTTAGCGCGTTCAATCACGTCGGGCAGATCAAATAAAGTCCCAGTCATGGTGGGATTGGCTTGGAGAATAGCGGTGAGTAAACTGCCTTGCCCGCCGGCTACATCAACTATGCTATGAATACCAGAAAAATCATAGTCTGCGATCACTCCGGCAATTTCCAGGCTAGAGAAACTGGTCATGGCGCGGTCAAAGATGTTGGCAGCTTCAGGGTTGCGACCGTAATACTCAAAGATATTCATGCCGAAAAGGTCTTGAAAACTACTATCGCCTGTTTTAATTGCATGGAGAATGTTGCCCCAACTGCCATAGTGTTCCTGATCCCCCATCATGATCGAGACATCCCGGACTGAACCAGGGACATTACTACAGAGAAAGCTAGCCAAGGGAGTCAGGGTAAAAGTATTGGGTTTTGTTTCTGCAAAGATACCGACACTGGCCAAGGCTCGCAGCAAACGGTAGAGGGATGATTCATTAGATCCAGTAGTAGCCGCTAGTTCTGCACAATTCTTTTCACCCGTGTTTAAATGATCCGCAATCCCCAGTTTGGCCGCAGCAAAGATGGCCTGGGATACCCAATATCCGGTGATCATTTGCATCAAAACCATTTGCGGCGTTGGGGAGGCCATAGACTCTGCCAGGGTGGATAAAGTCTCAGGTGGCGTTGCTGGTGTCATGATTGTGGCTTCAAAAGAGTGGCTTAAGAGTATCCTAAAGACCTTTGGTGATTGATACAAGATGGACTCAATAAGAGCATTTTTGCTGGTTTATAGCAGGGAAGAGATACTCTTAATTAAGAGTTGCTTCTTATTGCTTAATTAAATTTAATAGGGCTGCAAGTTAAAATAAGATTAGTCATTTAATCTTATAGGCCCCATGCTGGAAATTGCCAAAGAGGATATCCTATCTCGCTTGCGGTTTGATAATCCCTGGTGGGACGAGGGACGCAACGGCAAGATTATTTACGAGGATACGCCCCGGCGAAAGTACTTTCAACCGTTTTATCAGAGCATTTTAGAGATGAGTGTCCGGCGGGCCATTGTTTTGATGGGGCCACGACGGGTGGGTAAAACAGTCATGGTCTATCACAGTATTCGCACCCTCCTAGACTCTGACATTGATCCTAAGAGCATTCTCTATGTCTCTCTAGAAACCCCAATTTACACTGGACTTCGGCTAGAAAGCATTCTGAATTACTTTCAAGAGCTATTTGGCCATGGGCGTGATGCCACACTATTTGTGTTTTTTGATGAGATTCAATATTTACCCAATTGGGAAGTCCATCTCAAGTCCCTGGTAGATTCATTTGTTCACTATCGTTTTGTGGCAACGGGTTCGGCAGCAGCGGCATTGCGGCTCAAGAGTAATGAATCTGGAGCCGGTCGATTTAGTGATTATATTCTGCCACCTTTGACATTTGCCGAGTATTTGATGTTCATTGGCCGAGAAGCTGAGTTAATCACAGCAACCCCAATCGAAATTGATGGACTCAAACAGTGGGCCTATACTGCCCCCAATATTGAGGCACTCAATCAAGAATTTGTGAACTACATTAATTTTGGCGGATATCCAGAAGCAGTTTTTTCGGAAACGATTCGGAAAAATCCCAGTCAATATATCAAAAGCGACATTATTGATAAAGTTCTCTTGCGTGATCTACCAAGTTTATATGGCATCAGTGACATCCAAGAACTAAATCGGCTTTTTACGACTCTGGCCTATAACTCTGGCAATGAGGTGAGTTTAGAAGCATTATCAAAATCATCGGGCGTGGCCAAAAACACGATTAGACGTTATCTGGAATATCTTGAGGCGGCGTTCCTGATTCGGCGAGTTGAGAGAATTGACCAAAATGCTAAGAGATTTAAGCGGGCAGTATGCTTCAAGGTGTATTTAACGAATCCATCGATGCGAGCGGCACTTTTTGGACAACTTAATGCACAATCTGAGCCAATGGGATCAATGACAGAAACAGCCATTTTTAGCCAGTGGCAGCATGACAGAGTTATTGAACTTTTCTATGCTCGCTGGAGTTCAGGAGAGATTGATATTGTTCACTTAGATACTGTCTCACAGACTCCATCATGGATTGTGGAAGTTAAGTGGAGTGACCGGCCTTATCGATTAAGATCGGAACTAGATAATTGCCTTGAATTTGCCAACAGAAACCCTGAAATATCTCAGCCTATCATGGTCACTAGCCGCACCATAACAGATAAGAGCATTCTGTATAAAGATGTTGAGTTTCAATTCATGCCAGCTAGCCTTTACACATATACTCTTGGTGTAAATATTTTGTATTATATCCAGGAAAAAAGTATCTATTGACTACAATATTCGCAGTATAGTAGCTGAAAATGTCAGGTAAATTATAGTGAGTAACCCAGGCCCCCAATCCGATTTTTAACCCATGTCTGCAACGATTATCAATGGTTTAGGGAATCCCCAATTAGCCCGAGTAGCTGATGCTTTGAAAGCCTTGACTCGGCCAGTCAACCACTCCATCCTTGCGACCTGCCAACCCCAGAACTGCAAGAGGAGACTTATTCTCCCTGTGCCTTGAGCTTCTCAGAAATCCTCACCTTACCCCCCTTGATGCCATCGCCATCCAAAGCCTCCAACTAACCAATCCCGAAAGAGAAACCTATTCCTGGCGCAACGGAATGGCAACTCCTGTTCCAATTGGACTCTGATGATAATGCGACAATGATGTGGGGGGATATGGGGCGGCTCTATTTTTGGTGTCGAGAGAGCGATATTCAAGCCCAAAACTTTGACCAGGCCTGGATGATCCTCCAATGCAGCTAGACTCCGTAATTTTTGGATCAGCCACACCCTTGCAGAGGCATTACAAATCCTTTACAATCAAATTAGGCTTAAGCGGAATCATTACGAGTTTGGATTAAAATCATGGACAGTACAACCAACACCCCCAATCCCATTGAAAACGTGGTGATTATTGGCTCTGGCCCGGCGGGATATACAGCGGCAATTTATGCGGCGCGGGCGAACCTAAAACCTTTTATGTTTGAGGGGTTCCAGGCCGGGGGACTCCCAGGCGGACAACTGATGACGACGACTGAGGTTGAGAATTTTCCTGGCTTCCCCGAAGGCTTACAAGGCCCGGAACTGATGCAACGGATGAAAGACCAGGCCATTCGCTGGGGCACAGAAATGGTCACAGAAGATGTCACCCATGTGGATTTGAATCAACGCCCCTTTGTGATTACCTCTGCTGAACGGCAAGTTAGAGCAAACAGTGTGATTATTGCCACCGGAGCCACTGCTAAACGGCTGGGACTGCCTGGAGAAACGGAATATTGGACAAAGGGAATTTCGGCCTGTGCTATTTGCGATGGGGCCACGCCGATTTTCCGAGATGGGGAACTGATTGTAATTGGGGGTGGAGATAGTGCTGCCGAAGAAGCCGTTTACCTGACCAAATACGCGTCCCACGTTCATTTACTAATTCGGACTGAGAAAATGCGGGCTAGTAAAGCGATGCAAGATCGGGTCTTGGCGAATCCGAAAGTGACAGTACATCGAAATACGGTTGGGGTAGAAGTCTATGGGGATGGGAATTTAATGCAGGGCCTGGTGGTCAAAGATACGGTCACAGGGGAAGAACGGAAAATCCCCGCCAAGGGACTGTTCTATGCCATTGGTCACAAACCTAATACCGAGCTATTCCAAGGGCAATTGGATTTAGATGAAGTCGGCTATGTGATCACCCATCCTGGTAAAGCCGAAACCAGTCTCGCCGGAGTCTTTGCCGCTGGAGATGTCCAAGATCATGAATATCGCCAGGCCATTACCGCAGCCGGAAGTGGATGTATGGCGGCCCTAGAAGCAGAACGGTGGTTATCGGCCCATGATTTGATTCAGGAGTTCCACCAGGCCAACCCCGAGGCCCACTACGAAGTCGAAGTCAAAGAAGCGACCCCTGCGACCACTGAAGCCACCTTCGATCCAGAAGCAACTAAACAGTATGGCGGCTATGCCCTGCGGAAACTCTTCCATGACAGTGATCGCCTGTTGATGGTCAAGTATGTCTCTCCCACCTGTGGCCCCTGCCATACCCTCAAGCCCATTTTGGATCGGGTTGCTGATGAGTTTGCCGGGAAAATGCACCTGATTGAAATTGACATCACGGTGGATAGTAATATTGCCCAACAGGCCGGCGTGACCAGCACACCCACGATTCAACTGTTCAAAGATAAGGAATTGGTAGAGCAATTGGTTGGGATGAAACCGAAAAGCAAATACCGGGAAACCATTCAGCACTATCTCAGCTAAACCAACCCCCACCTTAACTAAATTGTGCCAGATAGGATTATGGAAATGGAGATCAATGACCCATCTGTAATGCTATCGGCACTTTAATTAGTTGTTATGTTCAGGCCTGGGAATACTTAGTTCATGACTCTTTAGAAATATTAGAGTGGTTGTGGGCCTAGAGGTCGAAACGATCAAAACAATCCCAAATCAAACTTTATATCAAACTGATTATCAGGCCTGGGTGAAAGAGACCGCCAAACATTTGCGTGCGGGTAACTTTGCCGGCCTGGACGTAGAGGCATTCATTGAGGAGGTGGAAAGTTTGGGACACTCAGAACGCCATGCACTGAAATTTCAGTGGGTTCGGGTGATAATGCACTTACTGAAGTTAGAAGCCCAGCCCCAGGCCAGGGAGTATCACAACAGTTGGATCTCGAGCGTGGTTAATGGCTTAGGTCAGATTGCCGATGCCCTAGAGGATTCCCCCAGTTTGCACGGATATTTACAGGAGAATGCGAACAAGTGGTACGCTCAAGCTGTGAAAGAGGCCTCTGTCGAAACCCGATTGCCCCTTCCATCTCAATGTCCCTATGATGTTTTGGAGCTGATCACAGGCAATTACCCGGAAGCTCTACGGTACTTTTTTATCATTGAGTGAATCCGCCTATTTCTGGGGCCAACTCGCTGAGCTAGGTGTAGTCACTTCTTAGTGCTTATGACGGGGGGCTTGGTGTTGGAGATGTTGGCGGCCATTGCGAACCACCCGCAGCATTTCCAAAAATTGATTTTCCATATCCCCTAAGACTTTATAGGCATAGGCATCGGCATCGGTTTGGGTTTGTTGAGCATCTGCTTCGGCCCGGTGACGTAACTGATAAATTTCCTGTTCAGTCTGTTGTCGCATCCGATTAAGATCATCCACAGTCCGTTGCCGGAGAGCCTCCACTTCCCGTTGGACATTTTCCCGAATTTTCTGAGCTTCCATTTCCGCCTGTTGGACAATCCGCAACTCATCAGCAATTTGAGCCGCTTTCCGCTCGGCTTTTTGGATAATATCCTGGGAAAAATTCTGGGCCTGGCTAATGATTTCATCTCGTTTGGCCAAGATTCGCTCGGCTGTGAGCACTGTTTCGGGGATTTTTTTCTCAATTTCTTCGAGGTGATGGAGAATCTCTTCCTCGGCGATGATTTTACGACCAGTTAAGGGAATTTTCACCCCTTCCATAATCAGCAACTCTTCCAATTCCCGGAGTTGTTGCAACAGCGGTAAATCAGCGGGGGAGGTGGTCGGAATCATCGGGACTCCGCGATTATCAATGGGGCGGTTGTCGGTGGGTTGACTGGTGGGGTTGGGTTGAAACATCGTCCTAAGTCCTGAACAACATTGGGGGGAACCAGATGAGTAACGCTGCCACCAAAGCGAGCAATTTCTTTGACGAGGCTACTACTTAAAAAACTATATTCATTGGATGTGGTCAGAAAAACTGTTTCCACCTCCGGCCATAAACTCTTATTAGTATGGGCCATTTGCAACTCGTACTCAAAATCAGACAAAACCCGTAATCCTCTTAACAAAACTTTCGCCCCCTGGATTTGGGCATAGGTCACGGTTAAGCCATCAAAGGTATCCACGTCCACATTGCTGAGATGCTCAGTGCAGGTGCGAATTTGCTCAATCCGTTCTTCTACAGTAAACAACGGCTGTTTTTGTAAATTTCGGGAAACAGCCACAATCACCCGCTCAAACAACCGACAGCCCCGTTGAATCACATCCAAGTGGCCGAGGGTGATGGGATCAAAACTACCCGGATAAATTGCAATCATGGAGATTTATCAAAAACGAGAAAACATAGGGCTGATTATAGGGTTTATCTCCCCCACGCTGGTTTTTGACCTGATGGCCACTGATCCTCGGGCTGGGGTTCATCATCGGTATGACTGGGGGATGCAACCTTTTTTGGCGAACCTTGTTAAAATCACTGACAAGTCTGGGCGAGGAGACCAATGCATGAATGCAGCCGAACAAGCCGTGGGGCTTTCCATGACGACCAAAATTGCGGCAGTAGTGAATTTGGTCAAACAGGAGTTTCCCGATATGAAGGTGGATTTGAAGCCTTGGGCCAATGACCCCAGTACAAGAGAATTAGTTGATCCCGACTCTATTGATTTAGCCTTCCATCTTCCTGGGTGGAGTCGCCGTTGCCAGGCCCGCAGTCTTTTGCTCCAAATTCGCTTGTTTCGAGATCCAATCTCTGAGGAACAGCGGGCCATTGGGGTCGAAGCGGTGGGTTTAAGTTTCCAGGGGGAACAATGGCGACTTTCGACTGTGGGCAATTGGCAAATCATCGGCGAGAATCTCCCCCAGGCCCCGGTACAGTCACAAATCCGTCAAATCTGTGAGCAAATTCTAGGACTCTTTAGCCCCCCCACAGCCACAGAAATGTAGCCCAGATACCGGCGAAAGAGGATGTTCAAGGGGGGTGAAATAATTTTGAATCTTCTGATCAAGGGGTTGGGGGTCTCGACCTTCCTGATGTTGGGCTTGGGTCAAATTTGGCTAGGCACACCGGCCTGGGGACAAACCTTACCCTTAGAAGCCGGACTCACCTCTTTAACGTCTAGAACTGGCGAATCATTACTGGAAACCAGCCAAGCCAAGGCCGATGTTTTGCTGCTGATCAGTCACTTTGTGACCCAAATTAACCCGGCCTACTGTGGTGTGGCTAGTAGTGTCATGGTCTTAAATGCTCTGGGAGTGACCAAAGAAATGGGATGCAAGCCCCGCACTTTAGGGCGGCTTTGTTATAATCGGGACAGGAAATCCGCCACATCGCCAGAGTCTCGCACCGTAGAGTGGAGGAACCTGGAGGATCAGGGCAAACAACAGCGGGAGGGCATCTCGCAAAGAACTCTTGGTGAGGGTAAAGTCATTGGACTCCCGGCGATCCAAGGAATCCTAGCCCTGCTTTACACGCAAGCTACAGGGCGGGGAGGATGTCAAAACTGCGGATACACCGGCCTGGCAACGGGGCTATCTCAACCAAGACAATTTTTTTACACCCCAAACCGAGGCGGTGATTGATCGGTATCTGATTGCTCGCCAGGGGTTAACCCTATCCCAGTTGGCCGCACTCTTACAAACCTATCCCGTTACGGTAGAGCAATATTACGGATCTGATCTGGGCCTGGCGGAATTTCGGCAAATTCTGGGCATATCCCTAGGAAAGGCTAATCAATACATCTTGGTGAATTATTTACGCTCCAGTATTGGTCAGGAAACAGGGGGACATATTTCACCGTTAGCCGCCTATCATGCCGAGCAGGATCAGGTGTTGATCTTAGATGTAGCCCGTTACAAATATCCGCCGATCTGGGTTTCTGTCCAGGCCCTTTGGCAAGCTATGCAAACCATTGATCCAGTCTCAGGAAAATCTCGGGGGTTTTTAGTCATTCACAACCGAGAGCCAAACCCCAAGAACTAAGGATCCTCAAAGCTTTAAATCCAGGCCAGGCCTTGATGTCTTGCACAATGAAAAATAGCCTCTAACTGTCCACACCACTGTCCACAACTCCATTAATTTATTGTCATGACCAGGCCGGGCAACAGTTCACCACCTTCTAAACGTGTGGGTAAAGACTGAGTTTCACAGGCCAGGCCTGGGCGATAAATTTCGATCTGTTGGTTTTGCAGATCAATCAACCAGGCCAAGTGACACCCATTCGCCAAATACTCCTGCATTTTCTCTTGAAGCACGATTAAACGATCAGAGGGAGACCGCAACTCAATCACAAAATCAGGACAAAGGGGGGGAAATTTCTGACGTTCAATCTCTGTTAAAGTTTGCCAACGCCCTAGTTTCACCCAGGCCACATCCGGTGAGCGGTGAGCACCATTGGGCAGTCTAAAAATAGTAGAAGAACTAAAGACCTGGCCTAATTTTTTAGTTGCGTTCCAGGCCCAAACTTGCCCAATCAAACTAGCTTCTTGCGCTCCCCCAATTCCCCCGACAGGTGACACGATGATTAACTCTCCATTGGCAGTCAACTCCAGGGATTGATCGGGATATGTCATACAAAGTTGATAAAATTCCGCTGCATTCAGTCGCTGACCTGGGGCAATTCCTAAATGATTGGGTTCTAGAACAGTTTGGATCATTGAATGCCTCACTGCATTGAATCAGATTAAATCAGTTACAGCGCATCCCTACCCTAACACTGTTGCGGAGGAATCCTCTATATCCGGGCCAGGCCTTGATGTCTGGCACAATGTTCTACCGCTGCCGCCACTGCTGGAGCCACCCGCCGATCAAAGACAGAGGGGACAATAAATTCCCGGTTCAGTTCGCTGGGAGTCACCAATTCGGCAATGGCTTGGGCGGCCTGGAGAAACATCTCGGTGGTTAAGGCTTTCGCTCGACAGCCCAAGGCTCCTTTGAAGACACCCGGAAACGCCAAAACATTATTAATTTGATTGGGGTAATCGCTCCGGCCAGTGGCCATAACGGCAACAATATCGCGGACTAGTTCTGGTTGAATTTCGGGAATCGGGTTAGCCATCGCAAAGACAATTGGATTTGGGGCCATGGATTTGACCATCTCGACCGAAACTACCCCCGGAGCACTCACGCCTAAAAAGACATCAGCATTAGTCATAGCAAGGGCTAAATTTCCAGCCTGTTTAACCGCAAACTCTTTTTTCCCAGGTGTTAAATCTGTCCGATCTAGGGAAATAATTCCTTTCGAGTCACAGAGGAAAATATCCGTCACCCCGGCCTGGCGTAATAATCGGGCAATGGCCACTCCGGCTGCCCCGGCCCCATTAATAACAATTCGTACCTGAGAGAGGGTTTTATTGACTAACTTCAAGGCATTGAATAACGCCGCTAGGGAGACAATGGCAGTTCCATGTTGATCATCATGGAAAATTGGAATATCCAGTTCTTGCTTGAGACGAGTTTCCACTTCAAAGCAACGGGGCGCGCTAATATCTTCTAAGTTAACGCCCCCAAAGACCGGCGCAATATGCTTCACGGCCTGGACAATTTCATCTACATCTTGGGTATCCAAACAAATTGGAAAGGCATCCAGGCCCCCAAACTCTTGAAACAACATGGCTTTACCTTCCATCACGGGTAACGCGGCCTCTGGCCCCAAATTCCCCAGGCCCAAAACCGCACTCCCATCGGTCACAATCGCCACCATATGCCCCTTGACGGTTAAGCGATGCACTTGGTCTGGCTCTTGGGCAATGGCGGTACAAATCCGACCTACCCCTGGTGTATAGGCCATGGCTAAATCATCTTGGCCTTGGAGGGGAATCTTGCTGGTAACGGTAATTTTGCCACCCTGATGCAGGTTAAATGTCCGGTCAAAAACTTCCAAAATCCGGCAGTGGGTTTGCTCTTTGACGGCATTAACAATGGCTTCAGCGTGTTCCGTACTGGCAGCAGCCACATTAACATCACGAACTGTAAAATCTCGGCTATGTTTGACCAAATTGATATGTCCTAAATCACCCCCGACTTCGGCAATGGCCTGGAGAATTCGGGCTAACATTCCTGGCTGTTGGGGAATCTCAATCCGCATCGTCAAGCTAAAACTGGGGTTTGGAGTCAGGGCGGTCATAGAGGTGGTGATTTAAGTTCAGTGCGAATTAAGCTTAACCCAATCCCTTGGCCTGGGGGAGTCTTAGTGGAAAGAATTTAGGCTTTGGTATCAAAAAATACAACCTTAGCCAATAAACCAGGGGTAGCTACCAAGGCAGTGAAAATAAACGTCAGAATCCGGCTATCTGTGGCCCGCTGTTGAGTTCGTAAGTCTGAGATTTCGGGTTTAATAGCATCGACTTTTTCGTCTAAGGCCTGGAATCTAAGCTCAATTTTCTCCTCAATGCTTTTCAGGCGTTCATCGGGGCGGGAGGTATAGACTTCAAAGGCAATCAAGATGCAAACTGAAAATTCTAGGTTTAACAAGGGACAGGAATTATTAGCTGTGTTCACGGAGGAAGGCAGGTACTAACTCTGGGGGTAAAGGACGGGAATACCAGTAGCCCTGACCATGGGGGCAGCCGAGGGTTTTCAATGTTGCCAGTTGGCTATCGGTTTCGATTCCTTCAGCCACAACATCTAACTTGAGAATTTGGGCGAGGGAAATAACTGCATGGACAACTTCTAAGTTTTCTGGGGTCTGCTCCATGCATGTAATAAAGGAACGGTCAATTTTGATGCTATCTAGGGGTAAATGGCTTAAATAACTGAGGGAAGAGTACCCAGTGCCAAAATCATCAATAACCGTTTGAATCCCCAAGGCCTTGAGTTCATGGAGCATTTGCCGAGCGGATTGAAGATGTTCCATTAAAATACTTTCGGTGATTTCTACTTTCAGACAGGAACCAGGCACTTTATTCGCCTTGAGAATATTAGAAATCTGCTCAACTAAGGCGGCCTGGGAAAACTGTTTACTAGAGAGGTTGATGCTCAAGCCAATATCCTCGGTAAATTCATAAGGATAGCTTTGTCGCCAGAGGTGAAACTGTTGACAGGCGGTTTGTAAGACCCAAGTCCCCAAGGGAATAATCAGTCCGGTTTCTTCGGCAATGGGGATAAAGTCTGCGGGGGAAATCATGCCTTTGGTGGGATGGGGCCAGCGTACCAAGGTTTCCAGGCCAACTAGCTTTTGGGTACTCAGGTTGAAAATTGGTTGATAGACGAGGGTAAATTCGCCCCGCTCCACGGCCTGCCACATTTCCAATTCCAAATTCAGGCGTTGGCTGACTTGGAGGTAAAGTTGCGAATTAAACACTTCATACCGATTTTTCCCCAGGCCCTTGGCTCGATACATGGCCGTGTCTGCATCTCGGAGCAGCTCTTCCGGTTTCTGGTAGTCAGGTGTGCCCATCACCAGGCCAATGGTGGCAGTGGTATGGAGATTGTATTGATTCGCCTTGAAGGGGATCGCGAGACGCTCAATTAAATATTGAGCAATGGTTTCTGCTTGGGCCTGATCTCGGAGCTGATCCAAGATAATCACAAATTCATCCCCAGCCATCCGGGCGACAAAATCCTGGGGACTGACGGCACGTTTTAAACGTTGGGCAATTTCCTGGAGAAAAACATCACCGACGGAATGACCCAGACTATCGTTAATGGTTTTGAAGCGATCCAAGTCTAAACAGAGGATGGCATAGGCATTGTCGGGTCGTTCTATCGTCTCTTGAAGGCGTAAAAACAATAAATCCCGGTTGGGCAGTCCGGTTAAGGAGTCATGCTGGGCCTGGTGACGGAGGCGATTTTCCAGTTCTTGGCGTTCATTGAGTTCGGCCTGGAGTTGGCTGTAAAGTTCGGCCTGGTGAATGGCGATCGCGACTTGGGTGGATAGTTGGCGGACTAAATTGACTTCTTCAGCGGCCCATTCCCGCGGTTGGCTACATTGATGGGTAATGATCAGGCCCCAGAGCTTACCAGCCACCACAATCGGAACGACTAAATTTGCTTGGACATCGTAACACTGGAGGAGTTCTTTATGACAAGGGTGCAGTTTAGCCGTGTGGATATTTCCCAAAGCTTGGATACGCCCATTTTGATACTGGTCAACAAAGTTTTGTGAGAAGCAATGATCATGAATCACATCCCCTAACACTGAGGGCCAAGGGGCGATAACGGCCTCATTCACCATTGTTCCCGAATAATTTGGACGAAACCGATAGATCGCAACCCGATCTGCCTTTAAAAATTGGCGAATTGCCTGGACAGTGGTATCGAGAATCGTCTCTAGGTCTAGGGAAGCATGAATATTCTGGGTGATTTGAATGACAAGGCGTTCCTGTTCTGCTTTTTGCCAGAGAGCTTGTTTAGTGCGGTGGCGTTCTTGGGCATAGTAGATCGAGCGAGCAAGGATTCTGGGGCTGAGTTCATTATTGACTAAGTAATCTTGGGCACCAAAATGGAGTAAGGCCAGGCCCAAAGATTCATGCTCTGGCGGGCTAATCAGAATTAAGGGAATGCAGGAGGCAATGGTATCTAACTGGTTAATGATGACCTGAGGATTCTTGAGGGGTAAGATCAAGATTAAGAGGATAGGTGGAGTTGGATTGCTTAAACGGGCCTGAGCGGCTTCAAGACTGGGGTAATGCTCCACTTGGCAGAAGTCCAGCAAATCACAGGCCTGGTCAAGAAGATATTGTAGGTGTGCGGCTTGGTGAAGATTAGGATCAATAAAAATTACATTCATGCCAGATGCCTGACAAGAATTAGACGGCTGAACGGATGGATGCTCTAAAGGCTGATCCCAGGCCTGAGGGGGAGGTGTGGGTTGTAACTCCGGGGAATATTTAGACACAGCGGAACCACCCCAAGCAAAAGCCTTGATAGAATTTTGAGTTGCTAGGTATTGAAAAACGACTCATTAACTTTATTATGCCTCAAGACTATTTCCTCTGTCACCTCAGCAAGAACTAGCAAGGTCTCAGTCCAGGCCAGTAAGAAATGTTACTAAGCGTGATCAAATCTAGAGGGCAAAAAAACTTTGCTAAGATCAGAAAACCACTTTGATCGGCCCCATGCGTCAAACCTCTGATCTCCACGTTGTTGAAACTCGTCCTTTGTTAGCCCCGGCAACCGTTTTAAGCCAACTTCCCACCACCCCTGCCATTACGGCCCTTGTGGCTGACACCCGCGATCGCATCCGGGCGATTTTGAAGGCCCGCGATCATCGCCTCCTCGTGGTGGTTGGCCCCTGCTCAATCCATGATGTCAATGCGGCTTACGACTACGGGCAAAAGCTCCAGGCCTTGCGGGAGGAACTCGCCGACTCCTTAGAAATTGTCATGCGGGTCTATTTTGAAAAACCCCGGACTTCAGTGGGCTGGAAAGGGCTGATTAACGATCCCCACCTAGACGACAGCTATGACATCAACACGGGCTTGCAACTGGCTCGGAAACTCTTACTTGATTTAGCCGAACTGGGGATGCCCGCGGCAACTGAATTATTAGATCCCATCATTCCGCAATACATTGCCGACCTGGTGGCCTGGACTGCAATTGGCGCGAGAACCACCGAAAGCCAAACCCACCGTCAAATGGCCTCGGGTCTTTCCATGCCAGTGGGGTTCAAAAATGGCACCGATGGGCATCTCGACTCCGCCATCAACGCCATGTTAGCGGCCAAGCAAACCCACCATTTTCTGGGGATTAACGCCCAAGGCCTGGCCAGTATTGTCACCACCACCGGCAATCCTGATAGTCACTTGGTTCTCCGGGGCGGTAAAGATGGCCCGAATTATTCTAGTGATCATATTGAAATGGCAGCGACCCTCCTCCAACACAAGGGCTTACCCCAACGGATCATGGTGGATTGTAGTCATGCGAATGCTGATAAGGATCACAATAAGCAAGTGGCCGTCCTTCAGAACATTGCCGGGCAACTCCAACGGGGCAATCGCCATATTTTGGGCGTGATGGTTGAAAGTCATTTGGTCGCCGGCCACCAGGCCATCCCCGCAGATTTACGCCAACTCACCTATGGCCAAAGCATTACGGATGCCTGCGTGGATTTTCCGACCACCGTTGAGATGTTGCAGGATTTAGCCCAGGCCGTCCGGAATCAGGCCCTCGTGGTGCGCTAAGGGATGCAGGCCTGGCAACGACTCCGGCAAAACCCCCTGGCTAAGTTGGGAGTCCTTGTTTTACTGGTCTTTTATCTTTTGGCCCTCGCCGCCGACTTTGTCGCCCCCTATGATCCCTATGTCAGCCAGGCCGAGGGCGCGCTGTTACCCCCAACCCAGATCTATTGGCGCAACGCCCAAGGACAGTTCATTGGCCCCCATGTCTATCCCACCACCCTTGGCCCCGTCAACTTAGATACGGGAGAGCGTCCCTTACGAGTTAACCGACAAGCCCCTTCCCTAGTGCGCTTATTTGTTTGGGGGGTTGAATATCGGTTTCTCCAAATCAGTCTGCCTTGGCCAACCCAGTGGAATTTTGCTGATCCGAAAATTGAGTCGCGGGTGATTATTCCAGGGTTTCCAACTCGACTGCATTTATTGGGTACGACCGGCCCAGGCACTCTCAATCTTTTAGGCACCGATGAACAGGCCCGGGATCAATTTAGTCGGTTACTTTTTGGGGCCCGGATTAGTCTCAGCATTGGCCTGGTGGGGGTAGCAGTGGCCTTTCCCTTGGGGATGTTGGTGGGGGGGATTTCCGGCTACTTTGGTGGCTGGTGGGATGTGGGGCTGATGCGCATTGTGGAAGTGCTGATGACAATCCCAACCATTTACTTACTAGTGGCGTTGGCGGCGGTGTTACCAGCGGGGTTAAGCAGTGCCGAGCGATTTTTGTTAATTGTCTTAATCACCTCTTTTGTCAGTTGGGCGGGCCTGGCGCGGGTGATTCGGGGGCAAGTGCTTTCCCTCAAGTCCCAAACCTATGTCCAGGCCGCGGTGGCCATGGGGGGCCGTTCTCTGTACATCATCCTGCGGCATATTCTGCCCCAAACCACCACCTATGTAATCATTGCCGCCACCTTAGCTATCCCCAACTTTATTGTCGCCGAGTCAGTTCTCAGTCTGATTGGCCTGGGTATCCAACAACCGGATCCCTCCTGGGGAAATATGCTGTCCCTAGCCACCAATGCCTCAATTCTGCTGCTGCAACCCTGGCTGATTTGGCCCCCCGCTGTTTTGATTGTCTTAACAGTTTTGTCGTTTAATGTTGTCGGCGATAGTTTACGAGATGCCTTAGACCCCAAAAATACAAACCCCTGATCCAGGCTCGGTTCAGACAATTCCGTGGGCAAAGGTGAAGACAATCTTAAATCTTAGCGCAACGCGTCCAGCAGAGATAATACCGGATAAAAGCTAGTCAACACCAGGCCTGGCCAGAGTTACAGATGGAAGATATTACAGATATTAAGCAATTCTTAAAGCTTGGCCAGCGGTAATCTCAGGTACTTTTGCGTTATCTGGCCTAGGATTATTCTAAGTATTTACGTTAAGTGCCGATTCTGCCATGACTAACCAAAACCAAAATGGGAACTCCCCCAGGCCCGAACTCACCCATGAGGATATGTACTGTGACAGTGATCGGACGGGAATGACGGTGGGGACACTCAAGCGGGCCTTTTTAGATAATCTCCACTACATCCAAGGCAAAGATGCCTATTTTGCCACGGCCTATGACTACTACATGGCCCTGGCCTACACAGTCCGAGATCGACTAGTCCATCGGCGGATTAAAACAGCCCAAGCTTACTACGAAAAAGATGCCAAAATGGTTTATTACCTCTCGGCAGAATTTTTGATTGGACGCTTACTCCTCAACAACCTGATCAACGTGGGCCTCTATGAGCAAGCTAAACAAGCGATGGCCGACTTTGGCCTGGATCTGACGGAACTGATGGATCGGGAGGCAGAACCTGGTTTAGGCAATGGGGGCCTGGGACGCTTGGCAGCCTGTTTCCTCGATTCCTTGGCCACCCTGGAAATTCCAGCCATTGGTTATGGGATTCGCTACGAATTCGGGATTTTTGAGCAACAGATTAGTGGGGGGTGGCAACAGGAAGTTCCTGATAACTGGCTCCGGTTTGGGAATCCTTGGGAAATTGCCCGCCCCGATTACAACGTCGAAGTCAAGTTTGGCGGTCACACTGAAGCCTTTACAGATGCTCAAGGACGTTATCGGGTCCGCTGGATTGCGGAAACTACGGTGTTTGGGACTCCCTATGACACCCCCGTGGCCGGTTACAAAAACAATACGGTGAATACGCTGCGGCTTTGGAGTGCCAGGGCCGGGGAAGATTTTAACTTGCAGGTGTTCAATGCGGGTGACTATACCCAGGCTGTAGCCAACAAAACCTTTAGCGAAAACATCTCGAAAGTTCTCTATCCAGCGGATCAAACCCTTCAAGGGAAAGAACTCCGCCTTCGCCAGCAATATTTCTTTGTCGCCTGTTCCCTCCAGGATATTATTCGTCTCTACCTGCGTAACCACAGCACGTTTGAAGCCTTCCCTGACAAAGCCGCCATCCAACTCAACGATACCCATCCCTCCATTGGTGTGGCCGAGTTGATGCGGTTGTTGATTGATGAGCACCAGTTAAATTGGGATGTGGCCTGGGATATTACCCAACGCACCTTTGCCTATACCAATCACACCCTCCTTTCGGAAGCCTTGGAACGCTGGTCTGTGGATCTATTTGGGCGGCTCTTACCCCGACACTTGGAGATTATTTACGAAATTAACTATCGCTTCCTGAATGAAATCCGTCTGCGATACCCCGGCAATACCGCCCGTCTAGCCCGGATGTCCTTGGTGGAAGAAGGGAATGGTAAGCAAATTCGCATGGCCCACCTGGCCTGTGTCGGCAGTCATACGGTCAATGGGGTGGCAGAACTCCATACGGACTTGATTAAACAGGAATTACTGCGGGACTTTTATGAGATGTACCCGGAAAAATTCCAAAACAAAACCAATGGCATTACTCCCCGCCGCTGGTTACTCCTGAGCAATCCCCAACTAGCTACTCTGATTACCGAAACCCTTGGCTCTGAGCATTGGGTCACCCACCTTGATGAGTTGCAGCAACTGGAAACCCAAATCGAGAATCCTACCTTCCAGGCCCGGTGGCAGGCAATTAAACAGAGCAATAAAGAACGCCTAGCGGAATACATCTGGCGCAACAACCAAATCGAGGTGGATCCCTACTCCCTCTTTGATGTTCAGATCAAGCGGATTCACGAATACAAACGCCAGCACCTCTGTGTCCTGCACATCATTACCCTCTACGAGCAAATCAAGGCTAACCCGGCGATTGATATTCAACCCCGCACCTTTATTTTTGGTGGCAAGGCGGCCCCTGGTTACTTTATGGCCAAAACGATCATTAAGCTGATTAACTCGGTGGCGGAAATGGTCAACCATGATCCCGATGTGGCCGGGCGGATTAAGGTCGTGTTCCTGAATAATTACTCCGTCTCCTTGGGGGAAATGGCCTATCCTGCCGCTGACCTCTCAGAACAGGTCTCCACCGCTGGGAAAGAAGCATCCGGGACTGGGAATATGAAGTTTGCCCTCAACGGGGCCTTAACCATTGGCACATTGGATGGGGCTAACGTGGAAATTCGCCAAGAAGCGGGGCCGGAAAACTTCTTCCTGTTTGGCTTAACGGCCCAAGAAGTGATGAGCCTGAAGGCGGAGGGCTATAACCCCTATGACTATTACCTGAGTAACCCAATGCTCAAAAAGGTGATTGATAGCCTGATCAGCGACTACTTTAACCCCCGCGAACCAGGCATTTTCCAACCGATTGTTAATTCCCTGCTCTACCACGATGAATATATGCTGTTAGCCGATTATCAGTCCTATGTGGATTGCCAGGCCAAGGCGGCGGCGGCATTTCGAGACAAAACCCATTGGACAAAAATGTCAATTTTGAATGTGGCCCGGATGGGTAAATTCTCCTCAGATCGAACGATTTGGGAATACTGTCAAGACATTTGGCGGGTCGAACCCTTGTCCATTACCTTGGATGTGCCTCAAGCTCCATCGCCCTTAACGGCTCGAGTTTAGAGGGGTTGAATGAACAGGGCCTGGTCTGATGAGCTCGGGCCTTATTTTTTCCAGTTATTTTAAGGGTCTATTGGCGACGGCGGGGGCGGTGATAGGTGACGCGTTCAGAGCGATTGCGCTCAAATTCAATCAGCCGGCCATAGTATTCGTGCTTCGTCAAGTTCATTGAGAAAAAGACGTGCTTGCGGGGATTGCCAAAGCCCTTGCGGGTAAAGAATTTAACGGCGGGGGTATTGGCCGGATCTGTATCCACAAGCATGAAGCGGGCTCCTTGCTCAATCATCCGCTCAATGATTTTATCCACCAAAATATCAGCCACTCCCCGGCGTTGATAGTCGCGGCTGACCCCTAACCAGTTGATATAGCCATAGACCCAAGGGGCTTTTTCAATAATGGTGCCGAGGACAAATCCGGCCAGATTACCATCTATTTCTGCAACTAAGCAATAATCGGGATCCGTATTATAGTAGCCAATCACTTCCCATTCGTCCCAAATTCGGTACAGGGAGGGGTAGAGATCACTAGTAAATAAACGCTCTCCTAAATGAAAGACTGGAGCGATATCATCTACGGACATATCCCGCACCGTGACGGTCATGGCACTGGTTTCTGCGGAGTTTTGCGGATCTTTAATTTCAAAATGTTCTTGGTCAGATTGTTCAGGAGTCATAGAGAGGGCCTGGAAAGCAATAAAAACTTTGCGGGTTCGGGAATAGCGAAGTTGTGACTCAAGGGCAAGGGGCTTTGAGAGATGGGTTCATAACAGAAGCATCAAGTAGGAACCCTAGCAGGCTTATTTTTAAATTGAAATGGTTGTGTATCGGGTGATCCTAACAATTCACCCCCAAATTTTGACCTGAGGCAGCCATCCTACTCTTGACGTGAATCTATTTACCAGTCTGGCAGCGGCAACATAAAACCCATGACTGCGATTAAGCTTGCGGAACATCCCAGGCCAGTCACCCAGGAACTTTACCTTATGTTAATCTAAAAGCCCTGGCTGGCCAATTTAGGGCTGTTTAATTTGATGTGGGAATTTCCAGGATACGGTCTTTAATATTTTGGGCGAGACGCTGTCCCAAGTAGTCAGGAATGACGGAGCCATTGGGGCCGAGGAGGTAAAGGAGCAGCCGTATTCGTCCCCGCCAAAGCATGAAATTAGTATTCACTACCAATAACTCTTCCCCCCAGATCGCGTGCATCACCTTATAGAGCAGGCCGGGATGGCTGGTGGCTTCAATTAATAGGGCTGGGAGCTTAAAGACATGATCGGTGTAAAAACTGGTTTGGACATCCTTGAGTCCTTCTCCCCAGTCAAACTCTAAGGTCAGCATTTCCTCAACAGCAAATTCACCATTCAAGGTTTGCAGCAGGGCCCGCTGCACGCTATCGGTCATTTTTTTTGACAGTGCCAGACCATCTTGAGAGAGGACAAGCTTGATAAACACCAGCATGGGGGTGCGAATTTGCCCATAGAGACTGAGGCTATGGATTCCCAGGCGATAGGCGGCCATGACACCAAAGAGATCACTCAGGAGATAGGAATGGTTCCGGTTAGCAAAGTAAAGGGCGGTGCGATTTTTCTCTAGGGATAAGTGAATAACAGGTTGCTTGGTGCGGTGAATCTGATAGGCAAGCTGGAGATTTTGGCGTTGAATCTCACGGCTGGCATACTGCTCGTAGAAATCGGGGAAGGCGCGGTTAAAGCGTTTCAGGAGGTCTTGGTCTGACCATTGATTCTCGGAAATCATACTTTGTTTGCCGCTATACTGAAGTCTGTAGATCAGCCAATTTTGGTTGTTTCGTTAGCCCCAGGCCTGTGATTAACAAACCATCTCCAGCATACTTGCATGAGCTTCTGGAAAAATCTTTTTAGTGGTCAAAGTAATTCTTCAACTGCCACCTCAACCCTGACCCCTGTTCCCTCTGGAGATGCTAATCCTACGGCTGAACGTTCTGGGACAAGCAGGATCTTCTTTAGCAAAGAAAAGGAAATTGATGTTCAAGAGCTAGAAGAACTTTGTGATGCGGTGGGTTGGTCGCGGCGGCCCCTGCGGAAGGTGAAAAAAGCCATTGAGCATAGTTTTATTGTCGTTTCTATGTGGGAGCAGCGGGGCAGTTATCGACGCTTAATTGGCTTTTCCCGAGCCACCTCTGACCATGCCTTTAATGCCACCATTTGGGATGTTGTCGTCCATCCACAGTTTCAACAACGGGGCCTGGGCAAAGCCTTAATGCAGCAAATTATTAAAGAACTGCGCCGAGAAGATATTAGCAACATCACCCTATTTGCAGATCCCGGTGTGGTTAATTTTTATCGAAATTTAGGGTTTCGTCCGGATCCGGAGGGGATTAAGGGAATGTTTTGGTATCCCAATAGCCGCTAGGGGATGAGACAAGCTACTATGGTTAGGCGGGGCGTTAGATTCTATTGACCTCTTGCTAGTTCAGTTTCGGGATGTAGCGCAGCTTGGTAGCGCATCTGCTTTGGGAGCAGAGGGTCGTAGGTTCAAATCCTATCATCCCGACTTTGTTGATTGAGAATGTCTATGCCGCGGGATGTGCCTAAACGAGTGGCTCCGGCGTTAATTAAATCCTTGGCCTGGCCATAGGTGCGAATTCCGCCTGAGGCTTTCACCCCAACCCGATCCTTAGCCACGTCCTTCAGGAGTTTGACATCCTCAACCGTTGCTCCCCCCTTCCAACCTGTACTGGTTTTGAGGAAGCTCACTCCCGCATCCAGGCAAATTTCCGCTGCAATTTGTTTCTCAGTGGTAGTTAAGAGCGTGGTTTCCAAAATCGCTTTGACTGTAACTTGAGTGGTTTCACAAATGGCAGCGATTTCGTTATAGATGGCCTCGCTATGCCCCATTTTTAACCAGCCCAAATTAATGACCACATCCAATTCTTGCGCCCCAGCATCCACTGCCGCCTGAGCTTCATAGAGCTTTGTTGCAGGGGTATGGGCCCCGGTGGGAAAACCAACTACCGTACAAACGAGGGGCGCTTTGCCATGGAGAAGCTCAACAGCACGGGCCACCCAGATCGGGTAAATGCAAACGCTGGCAAATTTCCACTGCTCGGCCTGGGCGCACAATTGCTCAATGTCGGCTTCTGTGGCGAGGGGGTCTAATAAGGTGTGGTCAATCTGGCGGGCCAAATTATTGAGGGTCATGATCAAGTCATCTCTTCAGGACTGCATCTAAAATTTATGCCTAAATTTCTCAAACTCCCCTCAGCAGCAAATTACAGAACCCAGTTAGGGCCAGATAGACTGGAAATCTTGGGGAGGATCAAAGCAGATCAATCCTCATCTCAGCAATGCCTGTGGATGTCTCTGATTCTAGAACAGTCTGTGTATGGCGATGGGAAATCCGCAGCCCAGGCCCCGAATATCAACTCTGCTGCGACATTTCAGACTGAACTTAGGCTAAATCTGGGGGTAGGCTGAGGGCTTGAGAAATTTGCTGCTGCAAGTCTTGGCGTTGGAGTTCTTGAGATGGGGCTTGGGGGGCGCGGGGGACAAAAATAATACTATCCACGGGTTCTAGGGCAAGGAGTTGAAACAAGAGGGCAATAAGAGGAATTTCACCCACAATCAGGTCTGAGGCCGCCTTCTCTGCCGCTTGAGTTGGGGTGGCATAGGCATAGATCACTTTTTTGGTGCGGTGGGGGGCCTGGCGATGTTGAAGGGTAACAGATTCCCAATTTCCTTGGGGACTTTGACAAATGTAGTAGCTCAGTTCAGGCAACCCTTCGGCAACTTTCCGCAAGATTGGGGCAATGGTTTGCAAGGCCTGGGGAGTTTGGCCATCGGCAGGGGCCTGGGCAATCAGGGTTTGGAGTTGTTGATCCAACGTCACAAAAACAAGTTCCAATGGCTAATATTTTGAGTCTAACGGATCAGGCCTGGATGGGTAAAACTCTCTAAAATTCCAGGTCATGATTAATGCAACCTCTCAAGTCGTGTCGTAAATAATGTCAACCCCAACCAAGATTGTGTTGGCTGAATCTCGTAGCAGAATGTTTAATGATTTATCCGTATAAAACTAAGTTCTCGCCTTAAGTAAAATATTTTCAATTATAGAATTATAGTTTAAGGCAACAATCCCACAAGTAATAAAAGTAACCGATGGCCAAAAATCAAAAAAATAACAACAAAATGCACTAAAAATTGAGTTCTCAACTTGAAACCTATCAGATTCTATGCTTTGCTAGGTATTAGGTTAAAAATTCAGGTTTGTAAGTTGCGATTCGCGCCAAGTGTCTGGCAGATCTCCCTTATTCGCCACTTACCCAATGTCAACTTAATTTAAGGAAGGTGAACGAATGCCTCGCAAAAGCACTAATCAACTCACAGGTGAAGCTCTCCTCAAAAAAGTCAAGGACTTGGATGGGAAAACCCAAGAAGAAATTGCCAAGGCCTGTGGTTATTACACAACAACAAAAGGGGGCGCAGAACGGGTTAGCACGCTGAAATTTTATAAAGCACTAGCCTATGCCCAAGGTCTGAATTTGGACGGTAAATCAGCATCAGGCAGCAGTCGGGGTGGACGGAGTGCCAGCTATCGCATTAGTGTCCAGGCCAATGGCAACTTGCTGATTGGTTCAGCCTACACCAAGCAAATGAACTTGGAACCTGGAGATGAGTTTGAAATTACCCTCGGGCGCAAGCACATTAAATTAACCCAAGTTTCTGAAGAAGACGCTGCTGTCTAGGCTCGGAACACAACCAATCATCCATCTTTCCCTCACCCTTCCTCGCTTACAATGGGATAGTTGTCGTTAACCCAGATGCGAAGACAGAGTCTCTGTGGGGGAAATTTCAATTTTTCACAACGTTTTTGGGAATCACCTAACAACATTTTTAGGTGGCCTATCTTTGGGATGATTTTGACGGTTGATCCCAGATTCTCGGGGGGAAATTAGGGTAACGTAAAAGCAGATGTCGTACCGTTAGGAATGCTCCTCCGATGAGCCAGGCCAAGGTGGAAATTTATACATGGGCAACTTGTCCCTTTTGCATCCGCGCTAAGCAGTTACTCTCCCGTAAAGAAGTTCAATTTACCGAATATGGGATTGATGGGGATGAAACGGCACGGGCAGCAATGGCTAAACGGGCCAATGGCAAACGCTCTTTACCGCAAATTTTCATCAATGACCAACATGTTGGCGGCTGTGATGATTTGCATCGCTTAGAGGCTCAGGGAAAGTTGGATATGTTACTCCAAAGTGGGGTCTAAACTCCCGTAGCTGCTTTTAAGTTTTACGCCTAATTAACGGGAGAAACAGCCGATGAAACAGGTTTTTATCATCGATCCAATTGCTGGTCTTGATCCCGGCCACGATACCAGTGTTGCCTTAATGGAAGCGGCCCAACTGGCTGGTCACGAGGTTTGGATCACCACTATGCAGCAGCTTAGTATTATCCATAGCCAGGCCTGGGCCGTGGTTCAACCCGTGACCTTAGTTCCCGTTATTCTGCAAGAGGATCAATGGTTGCGGGAGCCGGTCTGGTTTAGTTTAGGGGACTCTAGCTTGCGGCCACTGACAGAGTTTGATGTGGTTTGGATGCGCCCCGATCCACCGGTCAATACTGCATATTTATATGCCACCTATATTCTCGATCGTTTAGCCACAACGAAAACTCAGGTAATCAATCATCCCCAAGGCATCCGCTCAGCTAACGAGAAAATGTATGCTCTGCAATTTACTGAGGTGATTCCGACGACCATTGTGAGCCAATCGAAAACCCAAATCCGGGAGTTTGTCCAGGCCCAAGGTACGGCCGTCTTAAAACCCTTGGGCGGCAAAGGCGGAGAAGGGATTCTATTTTTATCCGCGGGTGACCGCAACTTAAACTCGATGATTGAAATTAGTACGGAGCGGGGGCAATTACCCGTCATGGTGCAGGAATATTTGCCAGCGGCCCAGGCCGGGGATAAACGGATTATTTTGCTAGACGGTGAGCCTATTGGGGCTGTGAATCGAATTCCGACCGGGGATGAGTTTCGGGGGAATATGGCCACAGGCGGGCGGGTGGCAAATGTCGAGATTACGGCCCGGGATCAGGAAATTTGTCAGGCAGTGGGGGCCATTCTCCGGCGAGATGGCTTGGTCTTTGTCGGGATTGATGTGATTGGCGGTTATTTAACAGAGGTCAACGTCACCAGTCCAACGGGGATGCGGGAAATTGATCGGCTAAGTGGGACGCGTCTAGGGAAAACGGTCATGGCCTGGCTGGAAAAAGATTACAGACAAAGGTAAACCGTCTCAACCAACTGAGTGGTTGTCAGTCATTAATGCATTTGCGGATAGGTCAACTTTGGCGAATGGGCCTGGGTGCGTTGGAGCGCGGCCACGAGGCTTTCAATCTTGACCGGCTTACTGACATAATCATCCATTCCGGCTCGGAAACACATCTCCCGATCTCCCTCTAAGGCATTAGCGGTCATGGCAATGATCCAAGGGCGTTGTTGGGCTGACCAACGTTCACAAATTTTTTCTGTCGTGGTGAGTCCGTCCATTTCTGGCATTTGAATATCCATGAGAATCACATCATAGGGCTGACGCTCTAGGGCCGCTAAGACCTCTAGGCCATTGACAGCCACATCCGCTTGATACCCGAGGCGTTGGAGAATATGTCGAGCCACTTTTTGGTTAACAGGATTATCCTCAGCTAATAAAATTCGTAAGGGTAGCCGTTCCCCTAGGGTGACATCCAGGGTGGCCAGGGCCGGAGTTTGAGGAGCTTGGGTTTGGGGATCAAGGGCCTGGAGCAGAGTTTGTCCCAATTGCTTGGCCCGGACTGGTTTTTGCAAAAACGCCACAAATAGTGATTTCGCCACAGCGGTTTGTAACCAACTCCGGGGCGTCATCAAAATCAGGGGCAGTTGGGGATATTTTTGCCGCAGTTGTTGACCCAGTTGAATCCCATTCAGACCAGGCATCTGGAGATCAATCAGAGCCACATCCCAGGGTTGGTCGGGAATCTGCAAAACCTTGGCTGCCTCAGAATAAACGTTTGGAGATAGGCCCAATTCCTGGAGCCGCGCCCCCAGAAGATGGGCAATGGGTTCATGATCATCAACAACTAAGACCTGTTTTCCTTGGAGAGCCGGGTTTTCGGGGGGGGGAAGACAAATTCTCGCCTCGACAGGGACGCGAATCGTAAACCGAAATGTTGTCCCAACCCCAACCTGGCTTTGCACCGTCATATCGCCCCCCATTAGTTGACAGAGCCGCCGACTAATCACCAGGCCCAGGCCCGTCCCCCCATATTGGCGCGTGGTTGAGGCATCCACCTGACTAAAGGGCTTGAACAATCGATCGAGGCGATCCTCAGGAATCCCAATCCCGGTATCCTCAATGGCAAACCGCAGTTCATAGTCTCCTTGGGCCGTTTGGGGGCGACTGTCCACATGGATCATCACTTCCCCTTGGGTGGTAAATTTCACCCCATTGCCGACTAAGTTCACTAAGATTTGCCGAACGCGGGTCACATCCCCCAGGACTTGTCGAGGCGTATGGCAACTGTAGGTATAGCCCAGTTCAATATTTTTCTCATCCGCTTTGGTGGCTAATAAATCGAGAACCTCCTCAATGCAGTCGGCCAAGTCAAAGGGACGTTGCTCCAAACTCATGCTGCCCGATTCAATCTTGGAAAAGTCTAAAATGTCATTAATAATCGTCAGCAAGGTATCCCCGGCCTGGCGAATCGTTTGAATAAAGTCCTGTTGTTGGGGGGATAGGGGCGTATCTAACAGCAAACTGGTCAGGCCCATCACCGCGTTCATGGGGGTGCGAATTTCATGGCTCATAGTGGCGAGAAAATCACTTTTGGCCCGGTTGGCCAGTTCAGCACTCAGGCGGGCCTGCTCCAGTTCTTGATTTTGAATTAGAAGTTGCTCCCGTTGTTCCGTTTCTTGGGACAATAGTTGAGCCTGAGCCAGTCCAATCCCAACTTGGGCCGCTACGGTTTCTAAAAATTCCACTTCCGCAAGTTGCCAGCGATGGTAGCGGTGACAGAGGTGCAAGGCAATTAAGCCATTGGGTTCACCCCGATAGGATGTCCGGACTGCTAAAAGGGACTTGAGAGAAATCTGTTGGCAAAACTCGGCAATACTGGCCGTTTCGGGTTCTTGCTCGACCCGATCCACAACCCAGGCCTGGTCAGAGACTAACACCCGCGCCAGCATCCTATTGCCACTGATGGGTATCTCAAGCTGACTAATGGGCGTAATCCCCTCTGCTAAATATTCCGCCACGAAGGGGATATCCAACTCAGGGGTATGGCGATAGGTATGAATTAAACAGCGATCGACTTTCAACGACCGCCCGAGGGCCTGGGCCGCCATTTCACAGATATGTTTAGCATTCAAACTTTGGCGAATTTCTTCCGTGATTTGCCGCAGAAGCAATGCTCGTCGCATTTGTTGCTGAAGAACCACCTCAGCCCGTTTCCGTTCACTGACATCGGTTTGAATGCCAATATAGTGGGTCAACTGCCCCTGGTCATCATAAATGGGGGAAATGGAAAGTTCATTCCAAAAGACGGTGCCATTTTTGCGAATATTTTTGAGCACAACCCGCCCCGACTGGCCTTTTTTGATGGCATGACGGAGGGCCTGCAGCCCTGGTTGATTTTGATCGTCCCCTTGGAGAAACCGACAGTTGCGGCCAATTACCTCTGAGACACGATAGCCCGTAATTTTTTCAAAGGCCGGGTTGGCATAGATCACGGGGTAGTCTGGGCGGCGATGATCCGTAATCACAATCCCGTTGGTACTGGCTTCTATGGCCCGCTCGCGCAACAGCAGTTCAATTTCAGCCTGCTTTTGGTCTGAGAGGTCACTGGCAATTCCCAAAAAACCGTTAATCTCGCCTTTGGAATTCCGCCGGGCTGTAACCGATAATTTGACCGGAAAGCGACTGCCATCTTTGCGAATATAGGTCCATTCCCGCTCATCGGCCTGACCAGATCGAGAACGATGCACAAAAACCTCAAACCCTGGAGCAATCTCTTGACCCACTTCTTGACTGAGGATTTTAGCCTGGAACTGAATTTCGAGTGGATCATGAAAAATTGCTGGCGTTGCACAACCCAGTAGCTCTGTAGCTTTATAGCCCAACCATTTTTCGGCCACGGAATTAAACGCGCAGATCGTCCCATCAACAGTTGTGGAAATAATGGCATAGTTGGCACTATCCAAAATATCTTTCTGTAGGCTATTGTTATGTTGCCGTTCTCGGAGCAGCTTTTGAACCCGACGCAGATTCCGGCGGACTTCCAGTTGGGTGACAACTTGTTGAGCGAGGGTTTGTAAGGTTAGGGCTTGGACTGGGGTGAGTTGGCGGGGGTGTTGATCAATGACGCATAGGGTTCCAAGGGTAAATCCGGTCGGGGTGATTAGGGGCATTCCCGCATAAAAACGAATATGGGGTTCACCCGTGACTAAGGGATTATCAGCAAAACGTTCATCTAACAGGGTGTCGGGAATAACCAGAAGTTGGGGTTGCAAAATAGCGTGGGCACAAAAAGCCAGGTTTCGGGGAGTTTCGGTTGCGTCCAGGCCCACCTTGGCTTTAAACCATTGGCGATCTTTATCGATCAAGCTGATTAAGGCGATGGGTACGTCACAGACCGCAGCCGCTAATTCGGTAATTTGATTAAAGTCAGACTCCGGCGGCGTATCTAAAACACGATAGGCATCAAGGGCCTGGAGGCGGCGATCTTCGTTATCTGGACAAGGGGCACAGAGCATTGCAAAACCTTTTGACCGGCGATTCCAATGGCTTGAAACCTGGGAGAAATTGTAGGAGATTGGAGGCTCCTAGTCAGTGGTTTCTCAACGGGAATATATAGAGAAATCAATCAATTTCCAGTTTAGGCGATTTGTTCAAGAGGACAGCTAAAGGGGCTTTGATTCGGGAAAATAGGGATTTTCATTTCAGCTAATTCGTAAAAATTGTTAAGATATGTAAAGAAACTCTCAGAAATACAGGCATTATGGGTCAGCGCGTCATGGTGATTGGGGCTGGGATTGGTGGGCTGACGGCGGGGGCGTTGTTGGCGCGGCGGGGTTTTGATGTTTTGGTCTTGGAGCAGGCGGCAGTGATTGGGGGCTGTGCTTCGACCTTTAAGCGGCGGGGGTTTACCTTTGATGTGGGGGCAACTCAAGTGGCGGGCCTGGAACCGGGGGGCATTCATCACCGCATTTTTCAGGAGTTAGAGTTACCGATTCCCGCTGCAACCTTTTGTGATCCCGCCTGTGCAGTCTATTTACCGGATGAACGGGAACCCATCCAGGCCTGGCGAGATCCCGAAAAATGGCAACAGGAGCGACAACGGCAATTTCCAGGCAGTGAACCCTTTTGGCAGTGTTTAAGCCGCTTATTTGATATTAGTTGGCGATTTCAAGCCCGGGAACCCGTCTTACCTCCCCGCACGGTTTGGGATCTGTCGAAACTATTGGCGGCCGTAAGGCCAGATACCCTCTTAACCATTCCCTTTAGTTTGCTGACGGTGGGAGACCTATTAAACCTGTTTGGCCTGGGGCAAGATGACCGATTGCGGCGCTATTTAGATTTACAACTGAAACTCTATTCCCAAGTGGAGGCCCGTGAAACCGCCCTGTTATATGCAGCCACAGCCCTTGCCATGTCCCAGGCCCCGTTTGGGTTATATCATCTCAAAGGGAGTATGCAGGTTTTAGCGGATCGCTTAAGGGAGGGCCTGGAAAACTTTGGCGGTAAACTCCTGACCCGACACCGTGTCGAAAACATTCACCTCGAACATGGCCAGGCCAAGTCGGTCACAATCCGCAACTTCAAAACAGGAGCAACCTGGATAGAAACCGCCGACCACATTGTTGCTAACACCACAGTGCAAAACCTCAGTCAACTCCTTGGTGAGCAAGCTCCAATCCCTTACAAACAACGGATTGAGAAACTTCCCCCCGCCTCTGGGGCCTTTGTGGTTTATTTGGGGGTTCAAGAAGCTGCCATTCCCAAAGATTGCCCGCCCCATTTACAGTTTTTGTACGATAACGATGGCCCCATTGCTGAGAATAATTCCCTGTTTGTTTCCGTCAGCCAGGCCGGGGATGGACGCGCCCCTGAAGGATGTCGAACGATTATTGCCTCCAGTTTTACGGAGCCGATCTTATGGTGGGGCGATGATGTGAGTTATCAGGCTCGGAAAGAAAACTATACCCAAACTGCCTTAGAACACCTTGGCCGATATTTTCACCTCACCCCAGAGACCATTCGCCACGTTGAAGCTGCTACCCCCAGAACCTTTGCCCGCTATACAGCCCGAGATTTAGGTATTGTGGGTGGTTTGGGTCAGCGTTTGAGTACCTTTGGCCCCTTTGGCCTGGCCACCCGGACTCCCATTTCTCGATTATGGCTGGTGGGGGATTCTGTCCATCCGGGGGAAGGAACAGCGGGGGTGAGTTACGGGGCCTGGACAGTGGTGGAGCAAATTCTGGCAGAGGGGTGATGTGCTGTGAATGAGAATCACACTTGATGAGGTTGAGGTATTTTTAACAACGTCTTGAGGTTTGTATTTTATGACTTTGATTAATATTTCTAAGACTTTAACTACCGACTGGGTTATCTAGCTTGGCCTGGATCACTCATTCAAACCCTAATCATCCATATTTTGCTGAATCTCTTGGCAAATGGCTGTTAATTTCTGCTGATTTTCCGGGGTTGGCTCGGCCAAGTAAGTTAGGAGCGCAAAATCGCGTCGATCCTGATATTGCTTTCTCTCAATCTGGCGTTGCTCTCTCTCAATTTCTCGGTTTCGAGCTTGATTTGCCTGGTCTCTTGCTTGATCCTCTCGGTTTCGAGCCAAATTTCCATTGAACCACTTAAGGCCAAGATCAACCAAAGCCACCAAGAGGGTTGCGGCAAAGGCCCATAGACTCCAGTCTCTAAAGGTTCCGGGGGGGAATTGGGGTGGGAAGTCGGTGGGTTCATAAAACCTGAGAGCTGCTGTGACTGCAATTAAGACTGTTAGGAGTGTATTGGGTAAAATTCCCAAAAACATCAGTAATGACTTTTTCATTATAGTTTAGGGTGCTTCGAGTTTAAGTTCCTCTAGCCAAGGCTCTAAAGCATTGACCTGGGAGATCTCCACAGGCTCATAGGGGCTTAAAAGATTAAGAACATCCTGACCATAACTGCGGTGAATAATCCGAGTATCAAACAAGGCAAGGAGAGTGTTTTGATTCCGAATTGGGGCGACAATTTGGGCCAAGCGAGATAAACACTCTGGCCATAAATATTCTCGAAACCAATCTCGATGCTGTTGTTTATAAAATTCAATCCGAGCCGCCACAGGAGGATGTTCGCGAGAGGGAATCGGCAATGTCACCACCAACAGGGTTTGGGGAATCGGTAAAGCGCGGCTGTGGGCCACCCAATACTGCCACCGACAAATCAAAATTCCTCTTTCTGACCGTAGCGGCGCTTCAACCCGCACCTGAGACCCAAAACTGGCAGCTAAATTGGCGGCTATCTGCTCCCGTAAAGGCAAATCATCAACAATCACCACCGCAAACCAGGGATTTTCGGGCGGACTGCTACGGGCTTGCAACTGCCAGAGTAAACCACCTAACTGGGCCTGGAGATAGGGGGCAAATTCCGGTGTATTGGGCAATGGAAATCGCTGCGGCAGATAGAGGGATAAGGTTTCTTGGGCCCGGGCAGGATGAAAGGCTAGGTTAATGGATGCCAAACCACTCAGGCCAAGGCGATGACGCAACAGGGGAGCTTGGGGGTCGAGTTCAATTTGCTGCCCAAGGAAAACGAGGGGTTGGCGGGGCCAGAGGGCCTGGAGTTGGTCTCGAACGTTCAGGGGCCAACCGTAGAGAGTTATCTGCCCATAGTTGGGATCAGGATCGGCTAAAAGACAGTGATGTTGGGGCTTTTGCAGCATCATGAACCATTGTTGCCAGGCCTGGGGGAGGTTCAGGGAATTTATCGCCACTAACTCAGTCAACAGTTGCCAGAGCCGCTCAATGGCCAAGGGGGAGAGGCGGTAGCAGCCATAGGGATTACGGGGATATTGAAAAACCTCATGAATTAGCTTAATCAACACATCCCGAATTGCTTGCCGGGCCTGGGGAAAGCTGCGAGTAAGTTCGTCCCAATTCCCAGGGGTCAGTTTAACCGTCAAGACAGCTTGGGCTGTAGTTTCAAGCATTTCCAGGCCATCAATCACAGTCGGAAGAGCCGAGGGAATCCCTGGAGTTGCGGCTAACATCCCCCTTAACCAGTCGGCCTGGGTAATTAACAGCAAGCCTTGAAAGTTTGGATCTGGCCAGGTTGGTGCAGTCACAACTGGCTTATCAATCGGTAAAAACTCTAAAAGCTGGGGCAATTGCCCGTGGAGAATATATTGCTGGGTTGCGGGACAAGTGACCAGAACTGCTGGGCCAGGCAGTAACAATAGGGGGACTAAATAGCTCAAAGTATGGTGGTAATGATAGGTGGCTTGGCCAGAAATTTGCATTAAGGCATCGCGGTGCAAGTGTAAGGTACGAGCGACTAAACGGGCCAAGGTCAAATGATGGGGCCAGTCACTTCCTCCCACCGCCCGTAAATAGGCCCGTAATTGCTGATGCACCAAAACTTCCAACGCCCGTCTCCCAACTGTATGAACTCCTCAACTACCCCTATCCCCTTGGCCCTGACACCTCCTTAAAAAGAATCTCCCAGGCCTGGCAAAAACTGTAAGTCGTTTGTAGATCACCTTCAGTCTATTGACCAAATGGCAGGCAAGCGGGTAGCAGTGATATTTTAGGGATGCAGTGTGAGGTTTAACTATGAGCTTACCGACTCCCAGTCCCGAAGTGGTATTGCAACAACTGAATTGGCGCTATGCCACGAAAAAGTTTGATGCAGACAAAAAAATTCCGGCAGATGTCTGGGCGTTACTGGAACAGAGCTTAGTCCTTGCACCCTCCTCATTTGGCCTCCAACCCTGGAAATTTTTTGTGATCGAGAATCCGGCCATCCGGGCCCAACTGCTGGAACATTCCTGGGGACAAAAACAAGTCGTGGATGCCTCCCATTTAGTAGTCCTTGCCATCAGAACCACCATTGATGCGGATTATGTGGATCACTATCTCGCTCGGATGGCCGAAGTCCAGGGAGTCCCGGTGGAAAATCTGCAAAAATTTGGCGATGTGGTGAAAGGATTTATTGCCAAGCCACCCTACCCCTTGGATATGCAAGATTGGGCCACTCGACAGGTCTATATTGCCTTGGCTCAGTTAATGACCGTTGCTGCAATGGTGGGAGTGGATACTTGCCCGATGGAAGGCTTTATTCCCGCCAAATATGATCAGGTCTTGGGCCTGGCAGAATTAGGCTATAAATCCGTGGTTGTCTGTCCCTTAGGCTACCGGGCTGCAGATGATAAATATGCCACTTCGCCGAAAGTCCGCTTCCCCGTCTCAGAAGTAGTGGAATATCGCTAAGGAGTTATGGATTGGCTTAACCACGGCCCGAGGGCGGGAAGTAGATCACGGGATACGCACTCCGGCGCAAAATTTCACCGGCAAAGCTCGGAATGGAAAGCTCCCAGATTTTACCCACCGCTGCCGAGGACAAGCCAATGGCATGAATATCCAACTCATGGGCCACAGCTTCAACTTCTGTGACAGGGGTTCCGACTTTAATGATTGTTTTGATCCGTAATCCCAGGCCAGTCAATTCTTTTTCAGTCTCCGCCAAAATTATTTCTGCTTCCTTGACCTTTTGGTTAACACTTAAATCCTGCTGACCGGAATTATTAATTACCCAAACTAGCGTACAAGCCGCAAGGGGATGGGGCGGAGCTTCTTGGGCTAGGGTTTTAATTTGTTGCAGCAGGTGTTGAGCCGAGGGGCTGTGATCGTAGGGAATCATTACATGACGTAAGAGGTGCTGGCAGCGCAAAGCCAGTTCTTCCGAGGTCATGACCCAAAATAAATGGGGCCGGGCAATCATCACTGGAACTTTGGTACGTTGAATTAAATCAATGGTGGTACTGCCAAAGATTTTTTCGTCTAGTAAGCTCCGAGCCGGCCGACTCATCAAGACTAAATCTATCTGGTGTTGCTCAATCCCTTCTAAAATGACATCCACCGCTCGCCGGGTCTCAATAATGACTTCTGCGGTCAAACCGGGAGGAAATTGGCTTTGATCCACTGTCAAAAGTTCCCGGGCTTTGGTCAATTGTTTTTCCCGCTGGCGGATCCGTTCCAAGTCATCCTCAATGTGGCAGGAGTGGAGAAAAATCACCTTTTCCAGGCCATTGACCGCTAATTGAGGAATAAAATTCACCAGTCGCGGCAAGCCATCCGCTAAGTTGGTTGGGATTAAAATGCGCTTGAACATGGCTTTAGAGGTGCTCTCGAACTGTGCTTAGTTTGCAGCTTACCATAGAGTTTCCAGACCCCACCCCCGTTTTACTAGCCCCTAGATGATCTTAAATATCATCCCGGAGGATTTTTGGTAAGGCGGTCAAAATGGCCTGGCTTACCTGACGAGGGCGCAGATTATCCGCAATAGTTAAGGTTAAGTCGGCCTGGGCATAGAACTCATTGCGGGCCTGGGCCAGGGTGGTCAGTTTCTCGGCTAAAGCGGCATGAGCGAGGAGGGGACGGGTGGTATCTCCAGCCAAACGATTGACCAAGTTGGGGATCGATACCTTGAGCCAAATGACCAGGCCATGATGCAGATAACTCCAATTCATCGGCTCTAGAATAATTCCGCCCCCCGTGGCCACCACGAGATGATGATAGCAGGAGACTTCCGCAAGAACTTGGGTTTCTAGTTGACGAAAGGTGGCTTCCCCGGCCTGGGCAAAAATTTCACTCACAGACTGGCCGGCCACCTGTTCAATCAGGCGATCTGTATCCATAAACCGATAGCCCAAGGCCGCAGCAAGTTCTTGGCCAGTGGTCGTTTTACCGGATCCCATCATCCCAATTAAATAGAGATTCGTACCATTGAGGCGATGGGGGAGAGTTGAACATTGCGGGTCAGAAATCATCTTTCCTCCTCTAACCAGTCACCCCAGTCGTCATGATCCCTAACCCCATCATCGGAACCGGAGGGATGGTAGGGGGGTGTTAAAACCCGAAACTCAGCATCCACCACATCTTGGCGGACATTTGGGCGGGGGCGACGGGGTTTGCGCGCTGGCCGAGGGCTGGGTTCGGGCGGAACTGGCTCTGATTCAGGGACTTCTACCTCGGGAGTTTTGACCTCGGGGGCTTCTGGGCTGGGGTAACTCTCTTGGGGGCGGGGGAGTTGATCCTCAGGGGGGGTGACATTCCGGGCCTCTGACCAGCTTGCGCGACGGGGTGAGGCAGTCGGCTCCGTAAACCAGTCCTCAAGTTCAGGATCGGGTTCCGGGGCGGGGGGCGGTTGCGGGCGAGGACGGCGAGGGGGTTCCGCAGCCTTAACAACCCTATTTTGCCCGATTGACCACAGAAATGTGATCACCATCCCCACCAACAAACCTAAACCCAGGCCCGCCAAGATTAACAGTCCAAAGGGGTAAGCCGGAGTCCGCCAAAATAAAAAGACGATGGGGAATGAAACCTGCCAATTCTGCCAAATCAGCAAGGCCAGGCCAACTAGAACAACTAATAGAAGAATCCGCCGCACCAACTATTACTCCTCAGATGAAATTGGCCCCTGCCAACGCTTGAGGGGAACGCAGTCAACCTGGAGTTGATCAAGGGCGCGGGCCACGACAAAATCGACCAAATCTAAGATGGTTTGGGGTTGGTGATACCAGGCTGGGATCGCTGGAACAACGCGGGCCCCCGCTTCGGCCAATTGAGTCAGATTTCGCAGGTGAATCAAACTCCAAGGGGTTTCCCGCGGCACCAGGACTAATTTTCCCCCCTCTTTTAATTGGACATCGGCCGCCCGTTCAAGGAGATCACTACTCAATCCCGCCGCTAATTTCCCCACGGTGGCCATACTACAGGGAATCACCACCATCCCCAATGTCCGATAGGAGCCACTGGCAATGCTCGCCCCTAAATTCGTAGCTGAATGACAAATTAAGGTTCCCCCCGCTTCTTGGGTTTGTGACCGCCAAAACTCAGCTTGTTGGTCGGGTTGAGAAGGCATCATCATTCCCAATTCTGCCCGCCAGACTTGATAAGCCCCCTTAGAGGCAACCAAATCCACTGGATAGCCGGCCTGGAGTAAAAATTTCACGGCCCGGACTGCATAAATTAACCCAGATGCACCGGAAACACCCATAACAATCGGCAGTTTTGCTGTCACAGTTAATCCAAACCAGAACCGATGGCCCAACAGCCCCATTGACTATTGTAGGCGGGGCCTGGATTATCCTAATTTGTAATCATTGCGAGACTGGCCATGAATTCAATTCCGACTACCCATAATTTTGACCTAGAGCACCCAGGCCCCTCTTTATCGCCTGTCAACGATTGGCTTGATGTGGACTTACTGAACCAGCTTTTAGGAGCCGAGTCCCTGGAACAAGAAGTCGAAGCTCTGTTCGCAGACTTACCCCCCTTAGCTCTCAATGAAGTTAGGACTGTATTCTCATCTCCGTCCTCTCTTTTGTTATCAACTCCGACCCCCCAGGAAATCTACTTAACCCATCTCGCCACAACTAAAGCCTTGATCTACCACCTCCAGGCCGTAGTCGCGGAATTTGTCCCTGCTAGCCCTGGCATCTCCCCCCACCCGTTAACTTACCTCACAGATCAACTCCTAAATTCCGTGGAAGCGACTCAATTAGCTCTCGGAGCCTGGCCTGAGCATCCACAGCCCTAAACCCCTTTTCTAGTCAATCAATAAAATAAAAACTGCCTCAAGTGGGACAATTTCCGGTACATTTTGAGAATTGATTCGGCACATTTTTTAGCAGTAGGAGCGTAATCATGCAGGTCTGTGTGATTGGAACAGGGTATGTAGGCTTAGTCACGGGGGCCTGTCTGGCGCACATTGGCCATGATGTGATTTGCATTGATAACAACGCCGAGAAAGTTAAAATCCTCCAGGCCGGGCAATCCCCCATTTATGAACCAGGTCTGACGGAAATTCTCCGGGAGGCAATCCAGGCCCAAAAGATTCAATTCTCCAGTGACTTAGAGGCGGGCATTGAGCATGGGGAAATTTTATTTATTGCGGTGGGGACTCCGGCCTTACCAACGGGGGAAACGGATACTCGCTACATTGAAGCCGTCGCTCGGGGGATTGGTGAAAATCTTAAATCGGGGTATAAGGTCGTGGTCAATAAATCCACAGTCCCCATCGGCTCTGGAGATTGGGTCAGGATGTTGATCCTCGATGGGATTAACGAAAAGCGGCCGGAACTTGTCGATCAAAGTGGGGCAATCAAAGATGAGAGTCTCTTGTCCTTTGATGTGATCAGTAACCCGGAATTTTTACGGGAAGGTTCAGCCGTCTTTGATACCTTCAATCCAGATCGGATTGTCTTGGGGGGGAGTAGTCAGCGGGCCGTTGGGCTGATGAAGGAGCTATACACGCCGATTGTGGAGCGGAAATATGCTGAAAATCAAACCTTGCCGCCCGTACCAGTCCTCGTTACAGATCTCAGTTCTGCCGAGATGATTAAATATGCCGCCAATGCGTTTCTGGCCACCAAAATTAGCTTTATCAATGAAGTCGCTAATATCTGTGATCGGGTTGGGGCTGATGTCGTCCAAGTGGCTCAGGGGATTGGCTTAGATTCGCGGATTGGCTCAAAATTCCTCCAGGCCGGCCTGGGTTGGGGCGGGTCTTGTTTCCCGAAAGATGTCTCTGCCCTTGTCCACACGGCCGATGACTATAAATATGAAGCGGAGTTACTCAAATCTGTGGTGGCAGTCAATAAACGGCAGCGGTATATTGTCGTTGAAAAACTCCAGCAAGTCTTGAAAATTCTTAAGGGCAAAACCATTGGCCTGTTGGGACTCACCTTTAAGCCCGATACCGATGACTTGCGCGATGCCCCGGCGTTGAACCTGATTGAGGAATTAAACCGACTGGGGGCCAAAGTTAAAGCCTATGATCCCCTGGTCTCTCAATCGGGATTACGGTCTGGGCTATCGAATGTGATTGTGGAAACGGATCCCCTCCAACTGGCCGATGGGTGTGATGCCCTTGTCCTGGTTACAGACTGGCAGCAATTTCTGGAGTTAGATTACAGCAAAATTGCCGAGAACATGGCCAACCCCGTGATTGTTGATGGCCGCAACTTTTTAGACCGCCAGGCCCTCGAAACCTTAGGATTTCGCTATGTGGGGGTGGGTCACTAAATTACGGTTATTGATTGTCACTTTTGACTTTCGACTTTTGGCTTGGATCAGTCAATCCACACCCTAACCCTGCTTTGATCGGCCTGGTATAGTTGTCTTAAGACCTTGGTCGTTGTAATTAACCAGGCCAAGTTTTCGAGTCTGCCACTTCTCATCAGGCTGCGATCCATGCAACTTATCAGAATCAGGGGATGACCTATGCTGCATATTCTTTCTGATCAAGCCCAATCCTTCCTCACTACCTATTTTTTTGTCGGCATTGGCTTAACGGGAGTCTCCTTCTTTAGCGGCTGGTTCAAAAAGAGTTATGACGGCCCCCTCAAACAGGCCTGGGGTATTGCCGAGCGGCTCAAAACCGAGAAACAGACCTTAGAAGCCAAAGTGGCCCAAATTCGCCAAGAGTACCAATACCAGGCCCAGCAAATTGAACAGTACAAAGCCCAGGCCGAAGCCTATGCCGCCCAAGTCAAAACCCTGGAAACTCGCTATCTCAATCTAGAAACCAAATATGAGCACCTGGCTGCCGACTATCAAACCCTCCAAGAAAACTATGCCGCCAGCCAAAGCCATTGCCAAAATCTGGAATTTGATCTCCGTGATCTAAGTGCCAAACTCGAAAACGCTGACTATGATAATGAACAACTCCGCCAGGCCTATCAGGCTCAAGAGCAGGAATTTGTTGCCCAAACCACGGCTCACCAGCAACTTCAAGAGAGTTATCGCCTCTTGGAAGCCGAGCAAGTCACCCTCAATGCCCAATGGCAAAGCACCAAAATCGAGTACGAAGCCTTGCAAGCCAACTACCAAGAACTCCAGGAGACGATGACTGAAATTCAAGGCATCTACCAGCAAACTCGGCTTGAAATCACCGACCTAGAGAAACGGGTGACAAAAATTTTGGCCGATAACGATCAACTTTTGGCCGATAACCTGTGGCGGGAAGAACGGTTACGCAAGCTCCGCTTCTGGGAATGGCTGATGGGGGGGTGCAATAACTATGTCCCGCGCTCTAAGTCCTTGTTGACCTTCTATATTGGTATGCCGCTCCAGGCCTGGTGGTCGAATCTTGTTAATCCGGCCTAGGCTCGTGAAGTTATCCCAATGAAACCGGCAACACGGCTTTGGCTTTATCTAGCGTTGATCCCAGTTTTTGGTGTGCTCCCAGCCATCTGGACTATCAGGCAATCTCAAGTCAATTCCGAGCCGCGCAAAATCAGCCGGTTAGTCATTCTTTTAGCCTTGGCCTGGGCGGTGGGTTATGGGGCCTTGAATTTAGGAGCCGGAACTACTGAAATGTGGCCAGAAACTAGCCTCCTATTTCTCAATAGCCTCTGGACATCGGGATATTTTTTGACATTGTTTTGGTTAATGACTCGCCTCAGCCGGAATCAGCCCTTGAGTTTGCCATTTTTCAGTTATTTCGCCAAGTATTTACCCTAACCCATGTCCCGTTCACTGCTGCTGATTCTTGGCCTGGGGATTGTTTTAGGATTAATGCTCTGGTTAGTGGCGGCCCTCCATGGCCTGTATGTTCAAATTGCCTTTTCCAGCCCCCTCCTGGCCAATATCCTCCTAGTTGTCCTGATTCTGGTCTTCTTAGCTCTCCTCTATGCCCTGATTCACTACCTTGGCCTGGTGCGCCAAACCAAAGCCCGCCCGCCCCGCCCCCAGGCCCCGGTAGAAAAAACCGAAGCGGCAGTTGAAACCCTGGAAGCCCTGCAAAAACAACTCAGCCAAGTCGAAGATGAAGTTGCCCGCCTGGCCCTCCAAGCCAAAGCCCGAGAATTAGAACATAGTTTTAGTCGTCAACATATCCGCTTAGTTGTCTTTGGCACAGGTTCGGCGGGCAAAACCTCATTAGTGAATGCAATTGTCGGTAAAATTGTCGGTGAAGTCAGTGCCCCGATGGGAACAACCACCATGGGAGCCACCTATTGCCTCCAGTTGCGGGGGATTGACCAAGATATTTGGATTACCGACACCCCAGGCATATTGGAAGCAGGGATTGCTGGCACAGAACGGGAGCAACAGGCCCGCCAACTGGCCACGGAAGCTGATTTACTCCTGTTTGTCTTAGATAACGACCTGCGGCAATCGGAATATCTCCCCTTAGTCAGCCTGGTGGAAATGGGCAAACGCTCGCTGGTGGTTTTGAACAAAATTGATCGGATGACCGCAGCAGATCGGGACTTAGTCCTAGCCCAACTCCGCCACCGTCTCCAAGGCATTATTGCCCCACCCGATGTTGTCGCCATTGCCGCCGCTCCTCAACCCATTATTTTGGAAAATAGTAATACGGTGATCCCGGATCCCGACATTTTGCCTGTCTTAAAACGGATTGCAGCGATTCTCCGGGCCGAGGGACAGGATCTCGTTGCGGATAATATCCTCCTCCAATCCCAACGTCTGGGGGAAGAAGCCCGCCGTCTCATTGACCGCCAACGGAAACGTCAGGCCGATAAAATTGTCGAACGCTATCAGTGGATTGGGGCTGGAGTCATTTGTGTTACGCCAATTCCAGTCGTGGATTTACTTGCGGCTGCCGCTGTCAATGCCCAAATGGTGGTGGAAATTGGCCGCGTCTATGGGTGTGATCTCAATGCAGCCCGGGGCCGGGAATTAGCCCTCTCTTTGGGGCGCACCTTAGCCAGTTTGGGGATTGTCAAAGGGGCGATGGACTTAGTGGCGACTGCTTTACAACTCAGTGTCGGGGGCATTGTTGTTGGGCGGGCAATCCAGAGTGTTGGGGCCGCCTATTTAACCCGCATTGCTGGGAAAAGTTTTATTGAATATTTCCGCCAAGATCAAGACTGGGGCGATGGGGGCATGAGTGAGGTCGTCCAGCAACAATTCCAACTGAATCGCCGCGATGAATTTATCCAGGCCTTTATCCAAGAAGCGATTACCAAACTGCCGGATACCCTCGGGCGGGCCATTAACCGTAACTCAGCAGCAAAAATTGACAAGGACACTCCATAATTGAAACGATTGAACTCGTATTAGCTTTTCCCCAGAATGCCCTAGTCTTAGGCTCTTAAGCGGGAATCAAGCTAGAATGGGGGCAATCCAGGGAGCTACCTTGGCTAAACTCTTATTCTTTAGGACGTTAAAAACCTCTGTATGACAGAACCAACCCGGACTCCCAACGTAGAAACTCCCAAGTTTGGCTTTAACAGTTTTGCCGAGCGCTTAAATGGCCGGGCCGCAATGGTTGGGGTAGTGGCCGTCTTGTTAGTGGAATATTTTACAGGTCAAGGGCTTCTTTCTTGGTTGGGCTTGTTCTAAACTGATTGGCACGATCTCTATTACTTTCTAACCTAAGCACCATGATTTGGCCCCGTTTTCTCCGTACTGCCTACCGTAAAGAACCGATTTCCGCCTTTGTAGTCATTGTTGGGTCTGTGGATACGGCCATTGGTGGCATGGGTGGCTATGGAGGCTTGGTGCTTCTGGGGCTTTTAGCCGTTAGCTCAGCCCTGGCCTGGCGGTGGTTAACCTGGCAACGTTGGCAGCGGAATCATCCCCCAGACAAGATGGCTGCCTATGCCTTACCCCCCCAATCGGCTCGGGCTTTACCGATGTTGTCAATGTCAAAAAACCAGCGACCCTAGGGACAATTCAGAAAGCTTGGCCTGGGAGAGATCAGATTTTTAATTGCTTTAGTCAGGTCTAAAGTGATGGTATGTTCAATTCGGAAGTATCTGAGGGATTGGCCTGTAAAGAAACCACTAAGTGACGATTCGGTTCTTCCCCTTGGCTTTGGGTATTCAGTTCGGGATATTCCTGCAAAAGGGTGTGAATAATCCGCCGCTCAACTGCGGGCAAGGCTGGAAACTGATAAGCTTGCCCTGTTTCTTTCACTTTTTCAGCGACAGACTCCGATAATTTGACTAGTTCCTGATAGCGTTGGGCTCGGAAATCCCCTAATTCCAACGTAAAGATCAAATGCTCATCTTTCGGTAAGCCCAAATTTAAGGTGGCATTGAGCAGGTATTGGAAAGAGTTGAGTAAGTTGGCCTGGGCACCCAAAAGCTGACTCCGCTGCTCTGGGGTCAGACTCTCGGCCTGAATTTTTAGCCAGCAGCCATTTAACTGACTCACGGGTGGCTCAATCACGGAAATTACAGCCGGAAAACCAGATTTAGTTAGGGCCTGCTCTAGCCATTGGCATCCCTGTTCAATTTTCGGATCGCTCATAGTTAACTCAAGAGAGTGGATTCAATCTAAGGGAGTGACTAGCTACTAGTTTTTCGTTTGGCTTTACCGGCCTCAAAAGGCAGAGCATCTCGATTTTTAACCGCTTCTGCTTTTTCCTTTTCATCCAGGAGTTTTTGCAGGTTTTCCGGTAAGGGTTCTCGCTGCAAAATGAAGGTTTGGACTGTCTGGAAAATATTAGCAATCAACATATAAAGCAAAACTCCAGCCGGGAGGGGGAAAAAGAGGAACATCCCTGAAAAAAGAATTGGAGTCAGTTGATTGACTTGATTTTGCTGAGGATTACTAGTTGCACCTTGGCCAGATAGGAGTTGGTTAACGTACAAGCTAATCCCAAAAGCTGAGATCATGAACAAAATATCCCAGTGAATCCCGTCCCAATTCACGGTCTTACTACCATCAGGGGCCGTCATAAAGAGTTCATTGTCTAAGGCTCCAACTCGCCCAAGGGCATCAATAAACAAAAACCCTTTCTTAGAAGCAATACCAGGAACGATGCCTTCAAGGGTGACATCACCAGGCTGGAGGGCAACAAGATGGCCGTTTTCATCCAGATTGACCCGTTCTTGTCCCCGAGTGACCTGCCAGTGGGGTTGAATATCTGTTTCTGGATAATTTCCCAGGATATCTCCTAGGGGCTTACCTTCCGTAGTTTGAAAGGCCAAATCAATCTTTTCCCCGACCGTGAGCTTAGTGCCTACAGGTAACACCGCTTGGATCGGGTAATGAGTTCCTTCAGCCACATAGATATTTTGAGATTTACTGGCATAGGGCTGAACCTGCACCGCTTGGTCGGCTGGAACAATTTGTAAGTTAACTGGGTATTTTACATCAGCAAAGGGCGATCCCCGGAGGGTAGCAAAGAGGGCAAAGAGAATGGGCAACTGGAGGAGTAAGGGAAAGCAGCCGGCTAAGGGATTACCAAACTCTTTGTAAACCTCTGACATGGCCTGTTGCTGCTTGGCCGGGTCACTCTTGTAGCGCTCTTGAATGTCCTTAACACGCTCTTGCATGAGGGGCTGAACAATTTTCATCCGCCGCATACTGCGAATCGAGCCAGCACTGAGGGGGTAAACCGCAAATCGAATCACTAAGGTTAACGCCACAATCGCCAGGCCATAACTGGGCACAATCCCGTAGAAAAAATCCAGGATCGGCAGCATGACATTACTGGAAAGAAACCCAATACCAAAATCCATGAACTTAAATGAATCCCTAGTGCAAGAACAGCAATCTTATCGCAATCTGACCCCTATCTTAGCGGCCGAGGGCCCCACTGACACCCTGGGCCTGGGGGGTTAACCGTTCCGAGATAAAGGCGTAAACATCACGAAACCTTGGCACAGCCCGCATTTCCAGTCGATTTCCATCTTTTAAGGTCACGACCATATCCCCATAGGCTCCCCAGCCCCGCGGCACGGTCACAACCTTGGCTACTTCGCCATAGACAATATCCGAGCGATCACGCCCTAACCAGCCACCAATGATAGTAATGCGGCGGTCTGTAATGCGATAGCGCACCCACAAGGCCCGAACAATTGCCCCAACGGTTAGCGGTAAACAGATCACTGTAAAACCTAAAAAGATATTGATCAGTAAATCCCCCCAGTGGGGGCCACCTTCATAGTAAATGTCTTCTTTAATGCCCATGTAAGATACCTGCTTGTGCCAGTAACTGCTCTAATTCTGGCAGATATTGATTGGCTTGGAGATCTAATACTGCCCGCCGGGCTACTAAAATCACATCCCAGCCTGGTTCGATCTCCTTTAATAATTCCCAGCAGGCCTGGCGCATACGGCGTTTGACCCAGTTACGTCTGATGGCCAATTTACTGACTTTTTTGCCAACTACCAGGCCAATCCGGGTTACGAGGAATGAAGCGGTTGACAGAGGCAGGCCTGGTTCTAGGGTTGCGCGAGGGAGTAACCAAGTAACAAAATATGGCCCGTGCCAACTTTTGCCCTCTTTATAAATGTGGTTAAAGTCATGCCGAGATCGCAGCCGATGGGGGCCTGGGAGCATTACACAGCTAAGCGGGCTCGACCTTTACGCCGCCGTGCCTTAAGCACCTGTTGGCCTGTGTGTGTTCGCATCCTAGCCCGAAAGCCGGATGTCCGTTTACGTTTGCGAACCGTTCCGCCCAAAGTACGTTTAGTCATAGCCGTATAATCTTCTTAGCCGTGATGAATTATTGCAAGCCAAAAATCAAATAATTTTTCCCATTTAGGTATTTCTAAGCGGGATTCTGATCCTACCATGCCCAATCCAAATTTATATTCCCAGTTTCCATCCCCAGAGGCCAGTGTGGAGATTTCCCCAGAAACATTTTGGAATCAAATTCTCGAGCGACTTCAACTCCTCCTCAGCCGTCCCACCTTTGAAACCTGGATTAAAACTGCCACTGTGGAAAGCTTTGATGGTAAGGTGCTGGTGGTCTGTATGCCCAATCCTTTTGCCCGTAATTGGCTGCATAAATACTATCTAAAAACCATCTCTGATGTTGCCCATGATGTGATGGGATATCCGGTGGAGATCCGCTTAGCAATTGCCCAAGGCAGTGAAGAGTCAACAGAGATACCCAATCCTCCCCCCCAAACCATGGAGCTAGTCCCGAATCAATCTGGCCCCTCTTTGCTCGTCCCGCCCCCAGCCCCCAGTCGTGACCGGATTGGAGAACTTAATCCCAAGTATGTTTTTTCCCGCTATGTGGTTGGGCCCAATAACCGCATGGCCCACGCGGCCTGTTTAGCAGTTGCCGAGTCCCCCGGCCGGGAGTTCAACCCCCTCTTTCTCTGCGGAGGAGTCGGCCTGGGAAAAACCCACTTGATGCAGGCCATTGGCCACTATCGGCTAGAAATTGACCCCCAGGCCAAAATTTTCTATGTTTCCACAGAGCAATTTACCAATGACCTGATTGCGGCAATTCGGAAAGATAGTATGCAAACCTTTCGGGAGCACTACCGGGCCGTAGATGTCATTTTGGTTGATGATATTCAATTTATTGAAGGTAAAGAATACACCCAAGAAGAGTTTTTCCACACCTTTAACACCCTCCATGAAGCCGGTAAACAGGTGGTTCTCGCCTCGGATCGCCCCCCGAGCCAAATTCCCCGGCTCCAAGAACGACTGTGTTCGCGTTTTTCTATGGGCCTGATTGCGGATATTCAACCGCCAGATTTAGAAACGAGAATGGCAATTCTCCAGAAAAAAGCCGAGTACGAAAACATTCGCTTACCGCGGGAAGTTGTGGAATACATTGCCTCTAGCTACACCTCGAACATTCGCGAACTAGAGGGGGCGTTAATTCGGGCTGTGGCTTATATTTCCATTTCTGGCTTATCTATGACTGTGGAAAATATTGCCCCAGTTTTGAATCCTGCCAATCGAAAAATTGAAGCCTCACCAGAAATTATTTTCAACGTGATTACAGAGTCCTTTGGCATTGCAATTGAAGACCTCAAAGGTAACTCACGGCGGCGAGAAATTAGCGTGGCCCGACAGGTGGGGATGTACCTGATGCGTCAATACACCGGGCTGAGCTTACCCAAAATTGGCGAAGAATTCGGCGGCAAAGACCACACCACAGTGATGTATAGCTGTGAAAAAGTAACTGAACTGCAACGCACAGATCCCGAAATGGGTTCCCTACTAAGACAACTCAGTGACCGGATCAATCTCGCCAGTCGCCCCGCCGAAGCCTGAGGAAAACCTCAGAACTCAATAAGATTCCAGCAGAGTTTTGTGGAAAAGTGCCTATTTTCTGTGGAAAACCTTGGGAAAAACCTGTGGAAAACATGAAGGAGTTGTGGAAAAAGATTACAAAATTTAATGCCCTGTGGAAAACTCACCTACTTTATCCACAGGTTTTCCACAGGCTTAAAGTGGTTTAATCCCTTATGGGAAGAGACTTTCAAAAAGTTTTCCACAGTTTCCACAGGCCCTACTACTACTATAAGAAGATCTATTTATCTAGAATTAGTAGATCAGAGACTATTAAAAAAAGAAAAAAATTATGCGGTTATGGTTTGGTAAACGGCTTAACAGTCAGGACTGTGCATTGAGGTAGTCAATTTTTTTGTCCTTAAAATCAGGACTAAGCCTAGAAAACCTCGAAACTGCTTTGACGATCAGAATAAATTTTCTCAATGTGCTGAGATTCTGACTTGTTATCCCCAGTTGAGATCGTTGCCTGTGGAATTGTTGAATGTAGAGTCATTTCTGCGCTCGTTGAAGATGGGTTGACTCCCCTGAAGATAGGTTTTCTTGTTCGCCCAAAATCAAGGGGCTTAAACGGGCAACTAGACGTAAACTTAAAAATCACCCAGGCCAAAAAAAACTGCCCATAGCTGATCTCGATTAAAGAAAAAGCTACCGACAGTGGCCGTTGGAGTTTTAAGTTTGGGAATTAGGGCATTCTTGACTCAGGTAACTCTTAAGATTGTCTCAATATCTCACTTGAGATTATAGGTGAGCTTACTTGTTGGGTTGGGGAGTTAACCGGAGGTAGGGTTTGACCTCAGTCACGCCTTTGGGGAATTTTTCCCGAGCCAGATCAGTTGGAATGGACGGCACTACCACACAATCATCCCCATCTTTCCAGTTAGCGGGGGTAGCAACACTGTGGTAATCCGTCAATTGTAGAGAATCAATCACCCGTAAAAGCTCATCAAAGTTCCGACCAGTGCTGGCGGGGTAGGTGATGGTTAAACGTAATTTTTTGTTCGGGTCAATGATAAACACAGAACGGACTGTTAAGGTGTTGCCAGTGCTGGAGTTGGGGTGAATCATGCCATACAGGGTAGAAACTTTTTTATCCCCATCGGCAATAATTGGATAATTGACAGTGGTGTTCTGGGTTTCGTTGATATCGCTGATCCAACCCCGGTGGGAGTCAGCATCATCTACACTGAGGGCAATGACTTTCACGTTGCGCTTGGCGAATTCGTCTTTCAGTTTGGCCACAACCCCTAATTCGGTAGTACAAACGGGGGTATAGTCCGCCGGGTGTGAGAAGAGAATCACCCAACTATCTCCGGCCCAATCGTAAAAGTTAAGTTCGCCTACGGAAGAATCTTGGGTAAAGTTGGGTACGACATCCCCGAGTTGGAGGGACATAGATGACTCCTGTATCAAAAAACAGCATCATAGATTACTAAATGATCATGCCACAGACTCCTATATGTCGGTCGGAATATGGCAGAAATTACATAAACTCTTGTAAATATTGCTTAAAGTACCCCTGTGTTTAAATTTGACTGCCAGGCCCGTTGTCCCGAAACCCAAGCCCGTGTCGGTGTCTTTCATACCCCCCATGGCATCATTGAAACGCCGCGTTTTATGCCGGTGGGAACCCTGGCCAATGTGAAAACGGTGACACCGGCCCAACTGGCCACCACTGGCGCGCAAATGATCCTTGCCAATACCTACCATCTCCACTTGCAACCTGGGGAAGAAATTATAGCGGCGGCGGGAGGATTGCATCGCTTTATGGGTTGGTCGGGGCCAATTTTGACGGATTCTGGCGGCTTTCAGGTTTTTAGCCTCAGTCAAATGCGGGCCATTAGTGATGCTGGGGTGCTCTTTAAGTCTCCTAAGGATGGGCAGGAGATTTTCATGAGTCCAGAAATCGCCATGGAGATTCAAGGGCAATTGGGGGCTGATGTGATTATGGCCTTTGATGAATGTCCCCCCTATCCCGCGACCCGTGAACAGGTACAAGCTGCCACAGAGCGGACAATCCGTTGGTTATATCGCTGTCACCAGGCCCATTATCACCGCCCCAATTCCCCGCTATCCCATCCCCAGGCCCTCTTTGGCATTATTCAGGGAGGAGTATATTTAGACCTCCGCCGGGCCTGTGCCGCTGAAATGGTCAAACTGGACTTACCCGGTTACGCGATTGGGGGGGTGAGTGTGGGAGAACCGCCGGAATTAATTGCCGGAGTCGTGGCCGCAACTACGCCCCTGTTACCGGAAGATAAGCCCCGCTACTTGATGGGAGTTGGTACTTATCGGGAAATGGCCCAGGCCATTGCCGCCGGAATTGATTTGTTTGATTGTGTCATTCCCACCCGTCTGGCCCGTCATGGCTCTGCTTTAGTGCAAGGGGAGCGTTGGAACCTCAAGAATGCTCGCTTCAAAACAGACTTTACCCCCCTGGATGAAACCTGTACCTGCTATGCCTGCCAAAACTTTAGTCGGGCTTACCTAAGTCATTTAATTCGCGCTCAGGAAGTCTTGGGGTTTACCCTGTTGGCGATTCACAACTTGACGGAATTGATTCGTTTTACCCAACGAATTCGGACGGCAATTTTAGCGGGGACTTTTACTAGTGAATTTGCGAGTTGGTTAAAGCCGCAGGAATCAGCCTAATTCATCGAAAGCTTGCTTTTGCTCTTGCCTAGCGATGTCTAGCCGCCCCGTAAAATAATTTTTTGGTTTTGTCGTGCGACTAACTCCAGCTTCATTGGCCCAGAAGTGTAGATGGCCTGGGGAACAATACTACTAATTTCCATCTCACCGGGATAGTTTCTTAAGGCCAAAATAAACTTGACGAGTTCAATTTGATCAAAGGCTCCCACAGTGCCGCTGACTGGATCAGGCCAAACCCCAGCTTCAATGGCCCGTTGATTGGAGGTGCTAAAGAGGGCATCTAAGCGTTGGAGAATTTGTTCGTCACTCATTTTGCTGGGATTGAGGCGAATTTGGGCAATGGTAGCTCCCGGCTCAAAAATCAAGGTATTTTCGGCGGCCTGGGGAACAACTAAGATATTGGCCTCGCCTTGGAGATAGTTGGCTGCGGCTAATATCCGCACGCTATAGGTTTTGCCCGTTAATAGCTGCTGCATGAGGCGATCAATATCTGCCGTTGTAACTTGAATGACCTGATCTGTGGGTTTAATGTTTTGGGGATTATTCAAAATAATTGCATTGCGGCGGGCCTGGCGGAGAAATTCTTCGATGGCCTGTTGGGCTTTGGTGGGGCTATCAATGTTTTTCACAACTCCAGCCGCTAACACTTGCCCCGCCCGAATCGAAATGGTTCCGCGTCTTAAACCCAGCAGGAGGACTTCGACATTTTCTTCAAGGCGTTGGCGACTGGTTTCCAAGGTCTTGATTTCAGAGCGGAGTTTGGTTTGTTGATCCAACAGGGCTTGGCGTTGTTGATCGGCGCTGGCGAGTTGGGTTTGAATCGTGGCAATGGAGTCCTCAAGGGCTTGCTTTTGGCGTTCGGCAGCGGCAAGACGCGTTTGTATCTCGGTGACAGCTATTTCGAGTTCTTGGCGTTGACCTTGGGCAGTCTGGAGTTGACGCAAGGCCGTGGTTTGTTCTGCCTGGAGACGGGTAATTTCGGTTTGCAGGGTGCGGCTTTTGGCCTGGACTTGGGCCAGGTTGGCCTGGGTTTGGCGATAGCGGGCTTGGAGTTGTTTAAATAAGCGTTGGGTCTGGGCCTGGCGGGTAAGGGCGGCTTTGAGGCTCTTTGTGGCCCCGGCTAGTTGGGTTTTGACCTGGGAAAGGTTGGCCTGGGATGCGGCTAGATCCGACTCAATCGAATTTTTCTGAATCAGAGCGGTTTTGAGTTCCACTTCTGCAGCTTGGCGTTGACGTTGAATTGATTCAATCCGAAATACAGCATCCCGCAGTTCTTTACTAACTGCAAATAATATGCCCAGGGTTGAACCAGCAATTAGACTCCCCGTCAGAATGGTAATTAAAACGGCGGTTTGCTTAGGACGTAAATTAAAGAGAGATAAACGGGCTTTACCGACCTTTGACCCCAGCCGATCGCCGACGGTTGCAATCGCCCCACCCAAGATAATAACCGCCAGAATTAAAACATACCCAACCATGGATTTAGTTCCAGTTCACTCACATCACCACCTCATCCCCTTGGCCAACACCCCTAGATTAGACCAAGCCTTCCAGGCCCGTCACGATTGGCAAAACTCATCTAATTCATGACCGTTGATAGACATAGACGCGTTTCTTAACGTTACTGTGTCTGGGGTAAAGATAGGGCATTTAAGGAGGAGCAGATTGAGAATGTTCTACGGTTGTGGCTTTCCCCTGGCCTGGTAGGGATGAGCCACCATAAGAAGCTTCTCAATGTCACCTCATTCCCACTGGCTAGAGATCATTACCGGTTAGACTCTCAACATCAGCATTGGCAGGCCCATACCGGGGGTAATGGTGTCACTCTAGGCAGGGTTTTTAAGTATTGGTTTGACTCAGGCTATGGAGCTTTTAAAATAACTGCTGCATCCAGGCCAGGCCAGTTAGGTTGACCGTATCGCGCACAATTAAAACCATCCCTAAGCCCAACAACAAAACCAAGCCCGTTTGCATGACCCCTTCTTGAATCCGAGTTGGTAAAGGTTTACCCCGCAGCCCTTCAATCAGCAAAAAGACTAGTTGACCCCCATCTAAGGCCGGTAAGGGCAAAATATTAATTACGGCTAGGTTAATACTAATCAAGGCGGCAAATTGAAATAACTGCCCAAAATTAGAGCGGACAATATCAGCCCCAATGGCCACAATCGCCACCGGCCCAGACACTTGTGAGGCGGCCTGATCTAAGTGCTGAAACAGTTTAATAAAACCGCTAACCGTCAACTGGGTAATCCGCTCAAACTCCCGGGCCGCCGCGCCAACTAATTTAACCGGATTGAGGGTATGTTCACGGGTCACTTCCACGTTGGGAGCCAATTGTACCCCCACCCTAGCCCGACCATCCTCGCCCAATTCCGGTACAATCGTCAGATTTTCGATACTATCGCCCCTAGCAACGTCTAACTGAAGCGGTTCCCCGGGGTGAGACTGAATCTGCTCCATCAAGTAAGTAATACTTTCAGCGTTTGCTCCTAAGGGATAGCCATTGACGGCTGTAATGCGGTCTCCAGCTTTGACCCCGGCTTGAAAGGCAACAACACTACTCTCGGTCGCTAATTGTGGTACTAAGACCCCCGGCTGATAGGTAATTTGGGGAATGCCAAAGAGGCCCATCTGGGTCAGAATCAGCACAAAGGCAAAGAGGAGATTCGCTAACACCCCCGCACTGATGACGATGGCCCGATCCAACACCGGGCGGTTTTTCAAAAGATTGGGATCCTGAGGGGGAATTGCACTATCGGGATCATCATCGGGGAAGCCAACATAGCCGCCCAAGGGAATTCCCCGCAGCGCGTATTCTGTTTCTGGGCCCTGATATTTCCACAAGACCGGGCCAAAACCAATGGAAAAGCGATTAACATAGATGCCCTGAGTCCGTGCGGCTAAGAAGTGTCCTAATTCATGGACAAAAATTAAAAGTCCGAGAACAGCAATTGCCGCCACGATGGACAAAAGGGACATAAACGTTACCTAATCTGTCTGAAAAATACTCATATCTTAACGTGACGGGCTGAACATCAACCGTTGGGAAAACTTTAGCCCTAGAGATTTGGGGCAGTGGTGACCGCTGTTGAGACTAGTTCCGGGTCTCCAGACATGATAATTTCAAGGTCGGTATTGGCCTGGGCTAGACCCATTTGGCTAAATTGCCCCAAACAGCCATCCATTAAGCCATAGACAATCACGACTCCCCCAGCCGAGACAGCCACCAACACACTAGCAATTGCTAAGGACGAATCCTTGAGTCGATAAGCTCCCTGGAGAAGCCGCACCGACCAAATCACTAAGCCAATAACCAGCAAGAGTAAGAGAATCATAATGTTAATTATCTTAACAACTCTTGCCAAAATTCTCATAATTACTTAACAATTTCCTAAGATTGCAGGCAGACTCGTCTTGGCAACTCGCGATATTTCCTTATTCTCTAGCGGATGATTCTAGGGATATGGAAATATTAGAGATATCTTCAGGCTCTTTTTCCCGACTGGTTTAACTTTTATGAAGCGTTTCTTAAGCTTTGCCCTCAGCCTAGCCCTAGTGATCTCAATCGGCTTAACCGGGTGTAGTAATACTCCCCCAGGCCTGAGTGGTAATTTTCGCCAAGACACCATTGCTGTTATTGATAGCCTCCGCCAGGCGATTGCCTTGCCTGAAGATGACCCCACAAAAGCCGCCGCCCAGGCCGATGCCCGCACCAAGATCAATAGCTTTATTGCCCTTTATCGCCGTGATGACAACTTGACCAGCTTGACTTCCTTTACGACTATGCGTACTGCCTTAAATTCTTTGGCTGGTCACTATAGTTCTTATCCCAATCGCCCCGTCCCCGAAAAACTGAAAACCCGTCTTGAGCAAGAGTTTCGCCAGGTGGAGTTGGCCTTGGATCGGGAAGCTAATAGTTAAGATTCAAGTAAATGATTACAGCTTGATTTAAGCGAGGATTAGGCCTATGTCTTTGGAGAATCCAGGCAACAATATTAACGATCTCCTTCAAAATGGCGCGCAGGTAGTCAAAGGAATTGATGATACTAAGGTCACACAGGAGGTAGTTAAAACTGGCATGGCATTGGGGGCAGCAGTCAGCACAGCTACGGGATTAACGGTTGCTGCAACTTCGGGAGCCGGAATTGCCTCTGGACTTGCAGCCGCAGGTACTGTTGTTGTTGGTGGTATGGCGATGGGGCCAGCAGTTTTAGCCGCAGGGCCGGCCTACGCTGGAGCCAAAATTATCAATGAAACCCTTTTCAAAGATCAACTCAACCTTTGATCAGAAGAGCGGATTGCACGGGCGGCGGCAAGAACTGCAACAGGAATTGGGGCCGCTGCTGGTGTGGCTGGGGCTGGGGCAATCACGGTTGCAGGTGGTGCATCTGGGGCTGCAATTATGAGTACCTTGGCTGGTATCGGTGGCATTGTTGGCGGAGGGGCGATTGCTGGCACTGCCATCGTGGCTGTTGCTCCTCTTGCGGTGGCTGGGGCGATTGGCTACGGAATCTACAAACTTTTTGGCGGTCATGAAACCCTAACTGACCAGTAAAGCTAATGCCTCAGTCGCTGTTGGGCCTGTGATCGAAACCAATCAATAACTTGCTCTAAGCTCAGTTCCTCTGGACTCACCTGGCAAAACTCGCCGGCCTGTCTGAGTTGATTGAGGGAGGCGATCAAAAATTGTCCATACCAGGTGAGGAAGCCAGGGGATTGGTGTTCTTCTTTTAGCAGTGTTTCGTCCTGCTCCAGCCCTTGATAAATTAGCTCTGGACTGAGTTGATTTAGGGAAACCTGGGCTTGCTCGGCCATGGGTTTCAGGTAGCGCAGGGAATAGAGAGCCACCCGGATTAAAAATCGTTCTTGAGCGGGAAGGAGGGTTTGCTCAATGGCCTGGGCTTCCTCGAGGGTAAGGAGGCGGTTGGGATCAAAGTTGCTGAAGGGACTGGCCATGGAGGTAGAGTTGGGTATTGGGTTAACAGGAAGAACCGACAATCATGGAGCCAATCCCAGAGTCGGTGAAAATTTCCAGAAGTAGGGAATGGGGAATCCGCCCGTCAATGATATGGGCTGCTTTGACACCTTGGGCGAGGGAGCGGATACAGCAATTGACCTTGGGAATCATCCCCCCAGAGACAGTTCCATCTTGAATCAGTTCACGGGCCTGGGCAATATCCAGTTTATAGAGCAGGGTGCTGGGGTCGTGGTAATCCCGTAAAATTCCTGCGGTGTCTGTCAGCAAAATCAGTTTTTCGGCCCCCAAGGCAGCGGCAATTTCCCCGGCCACGGTATCGGCATTGATGTTGTAGGCTTGGCCGGTTTCATCGGCAGCAACGCTGGAAATGACGGGAATATAGCCTTTTTCAACTAGGGTCGAGACAACGCGGATATCTACACTTTGAACATCGCCGACAAAGCCAATCCCATCTTGTCCCTGACTGCGGGCCTGGATGAGGTTCCCATCTTTACCACAGAGTCCCACCGCCTGCCCCCCGGCCTGGTTAATCAGGGAGACCAGTTCCTTATTGACCCGCCCCACCAGAACCATTTCTACCACATCCATTGTGGGGGCATCGGTCACTCGCAGGCCATTCTTGAATTGGGGTTCAATGTTGAGTTTGGTTAGCCAGGTGTTAATTTCTGGGCCGCCCCCATGCACTACTACGGGTCGGACTCCCACAAAGGACATAAAGACAATATCCCGAATCACCGTTGCTTTCAGGTTGCTGTCTTTCATGGCTGCACCCCCATATTTGACAACCACCGTGCGTCCGGCAAAGGCCTGGAGATAGGGGAGGGCTTCGCTGAGGACTTGTACCCGGTCGGTGTCATTCAACATGGTTGCATTCCGTAAAATAGTTCTGCAAATGATCGGGAATTATTACATGATTTAGTCGTAGATTACACCAGTCTGTTTATGTCGGCTGCTTTCACACCTGCTCCGATGATTACCCTGCTGACTGATTTTGGCTATCAAGATTCTTATGCAGGCATTCTGCGCGGCATCATTTTCCAAATTAACCCCACCGCAACCATCATTGACCTGACCCATGGCATCGCTCCTCACGACTGTCATGCCGCAATGTTCCAACTCCGCCAGGCCACGCCCTACTTTAATCCTCAAACCATCCATCTAGCGGTGGTGGATCCAGGAGTAGGCAGTAGTCGCCGGGGCCTAGCCATCCAAACGAGTCAAGGGGTTTTAGTTGGCCCAGATAACGGGATTTTTACAGGAGTACTGCACCAGGCCCAGGTTAGCCAAGCCGTCGAGTTAACTAATCCAGACTATTGGCTCCCATTGGAAATTAGTACCACGTTCCATGGCCGAGATATTTTTGCCCCCGTAGCAGCCCATTTATCCTTGGGAGTAGCCCTCGGTTCTTTCGGAAATCCAATTGATCCGGCTGCTTTAATCCGTTTACCTGGCCTGGAACCGGAACAAACCTCTGTGGGCTGGCGGGGAATTGTCCAAGGCATTGATCATTTTGGGAATGTCATCTCAACCTTGCCAAAAACACTCTGCCAAGGCGGGACGTGGATGGTTCAGTACCAGGCCCTAACTTTACCGTTGATGCAGATCTACAGCGAAGTTTCTCCCGACCAGCCCATTGCCCTGATCGGTAGTCATGGTTGGCTTGAAATTGCCATTAACCAGGGTTCTGCAGCCCAAATCTATGGAACTCGACTGGGGGACACCATTTACCTATACCCTGCCTAAATAGAACCTACTATCCAAGAGCAAATCGGATGTGTTACCTTGGTAAATGCCTTGAATTTAAGGCGCAAAGCAGTGGGTCGCTAGCTCAGCGGTAGAGCACTCGGCTTTTAACCGATTGGTCTTGGGTTCGAATCCCAGGCGACCCATGAAATATTTATCTGAGACAGTCTGATAATGTCTATAAAGTATTGCTGGTAAAGGTTTACAGCCTTATTGGTTGTCTCAGTCAGTCTCATGTTGTCTCAGATAAGCTAGGGATAAGTGGGGGTATGAATTAGGGTATTGCCCCCTTGTCTCAGACTAGCTACCCCCAATGCTGACAGAACTAGCTATCCGTAAGGCTAAACCGACTGAGAAACCCCAAAAGCCCTTTGATGGCAGTCGGTTATTTCTGGAAGTGCCGCCCAAGGAAAATAAGCGATGGCGGCTGAAGTATCGGTATTAGGGCAAAGAAAAGCTCCTGAGCCTGGGGCTTTATCCTGCAATCACTTTGGCAGATGCCAGACAGCGGCGGGATGAGGCCAAGAAGCTGTTAGCCCATGGCATAAACCCATCTGCGGAGCGCAAAGCTACCCAGGCGGCTAAATTTGCCAGTGAGTCAGGGCGGTTTGAGATTGTGGCCAGGGAATGGTTCAGTAAGTTTCAAACTCAATGGGCAGAGAGTCACGCCAAGGTGAATATGCAACGCCTGGAGCGGGATGTGTCCCCTTGGTTGGGTGATCGTCCAGAAATTTCCAATCAGCAAACCCTCTATCCATTAGAGCAGCTGTGTTTTCCGGAATCATTGTCAGGATTTGCTCGATAAATTTAAGATCATTTTCTTGACCGAAGTTAATCACACAGTCACTCGTGACATTCTGAGTCAGGTTAAATCCATTCAGGAGCTTGACTTGATGATATCCTTGCGACCAAAAGAGTTGACTGGTTAGAGTGACTACGGTTGAGTCAATCGGGAATAACATTAATGTTGAATCCGGATTTTTCCGTCTAACTCTCTGAATCAGTTGAGCATAGATTCGCCGAAATAAACCATCATCACGAGTTTTATTGGCTTTTGAAAACGTGGATATATCAACCTCAATTCCTGATTTGTTTAAACGGTAAAATAAGGCTCGCATACTCGTTAATCCTTGGTCTATGACGTAGGTTAACTAGATTTTGAAAAATAGTTGAGAGTTAAGAACTGGGTAATCGTGACTGCTGAGTTGCTTGAGAATCGATTTGAAAATGTTTGTAAGTGATGCCATTATACTCTCACTATTTTTTTGTTTATTTAAAGGGAGAATACTTAATTTCTGCCCTTTTTTTGTACTTTAAGCTAACTTTCAACACTTCTGGAATGGTACGAGATGCAAGATGCAGTTGACTACTGGGAACTTTTTGAATATCCCAAAATAGTCTGGAAGGATTTATCAACATATTCAGAATTTTGTCTGGACTTAGCCGGAACATTTACAAATGATTTATGTTTTATATTGCAATCAAATGATCAGTATTTACTAGCCGTTTTGAACTCTCCGATGATGTGGTACTACCTTTTTAGGAACACCATTTATCGAATCAATGAAACCTTAAGACTAAAGAATATTTACACTGAGTCTTTACCCATTGCGTTGCCGACTGATCAAATAAAGTCACAAATTGAGCCTAAAGTGAGTCGCTTAATTGAAATCACCCAACAAAACCAGGCCAGCCATCGAGAACTCCTGGATTGGCTCCAGACCGAACAGAACATTCCCAAACTCGGCCAAAAACTCGAAAACTTTGCTAGCTTAGACCGTGATCAGTTTGTCCAAGAAGTCAGAGCCAGAAAGCCCAAAACCGAGAGCCTTAGCCCCAAGGGTTTGAAAGAACTCCGAGAAGCCTATCAAGACTATGCCCCCCAAATCCAGGCCCGCAATGCCGAAGCCCTTACCTTGGAAATTCAACTTTCAGATTTAGTCAATCAAGCCTATGGCCTCACCCCTGAAGAAATTGATCTGATGTGGAAAACTGCCCCGCCAAGAATGCCCATCCCCCGGCCTTTTTAATGGATTAGTGGATTTTGGCCTGGCCTGGAGATCGAGTTTAATATGCAGTGACGATTTCTGTGGTGCTGAGGCTATCTGTTTTAGTCAAGTCCTCGATTTTAATCCAATGAACAGGCTTCCCCTCAGACAGAGCGATCGCAGCAAGTTTCTCGTTTTGCTCATTAATTCAAACATCAGCGGTGATCGGAAAAACAGCGGCTCCATTGGGTATATCGGCTAAGATTTCAGGATTCTTCAGAGCCTGACCTAATTGTTGAGCGACTTGTATATTGACCGCAGCTAGGTGTTGTTGTTCAGCTTTAGTTAAGTTCAGACTCATATCGTTCTTGCTCTTTGTACCAGTTCTCTAGCATTCAATCTCAGGCTATCTCGCAACACAGGCTCGGCAATCAATACATCAACCCCAAAAGGGGTGAAAGGTTTTGTAATATGGCACTGTATTAACTTCGTAGTGTAGAAGACTCCAGGCAATGACTATCTCTTTGGAATTACCATCAGGCCTAGAGAACGAGCTTTCTGACGAGGCTGCCCAACTAAATCTACCGCTGCCGGAATATATTCTTCGAGTTCTCTCCTTTCGCCCATTTCTGCAAAACCCGCCCAAAACCGGAGTTGAGCTTGTTGCCTACTGGGAAAGTATTGGGGTGATCAACTCACGGCCAGATATTACTAATAGCCAAGAATATGCCCGCAGATTAAGCGATCAAGCTGAACACCGAAAGCAGGTTTAGAGTCTAAATGTACTTGGTTAATACCGATGTCATGATCGACATTCAGCGGGGGTATGGGCCTGGCCTGGTTTGCAGAACTAACGGGTATTCATGGCTTTGTCGTCATGGAGTTGATTCAAGATGCTCAGAACAAGCAAGCTCTAGTCGGTTCTTACCTCTCCAGGCCTGGGGCACAACCTCCTGTAGCCAAGGTGTTGATCTAGGGACTTGAGCGCAAGAGTCACCGATTAACTTAAGGATGACAACTCATGGGACCCAGATAGCGACAGAGATAGGGTGAAAAAACTTCATAGATGACTGTTAACGGGCGATGATCGTGCCAGAACAAGTAATGTCGGCCCCAAAACGGCCCGGTTTCCCCGAAGGCAGCAGCTAACTCTGGGGAATGACCCAAATAAACCCCCTGAATATCCCGATACAGTTCGACCTTTAGTTTGGCCAGACTTGCCCAAATGGGTAAAGCCCGGTTTTGGAGATATTCATCCACATGGGCAGCTTCCCACCAAGACGTGGCATAGGCCAAACGTTGCCCCGAAGCTGTCCGTAGCCACACCTGTCGTCTGAGTCTGGGGCCAGGAATTGCCGTGATTGCCGGTGGCGCATGATCTGGATCCAGGCCAACTAGGGACATATCAATCACATCCACTTCTGTTGGTTCTCCGGTGAGGAGTTGTAAATGGCGGGTTGGCGAGCCGTCTCCCAAAATTAAAATCTGCCAGGCCGGGGCCAACAGGGCATGGGGTAATCCCACGGGAATCACATCCGTTGTTCCTTGCCAAACCGGGTCTAGGGCATACCAGGCCGGGGCTTGCGGATCCCTGATTACGGTTGCTGGCGTTAGAAACGGTTGAGAGGGCATAGGAGTTTGTGACAAAACTTTACTTCCCTTACTGTAACGATATTTGCCCCATCGCGTCCTCAAACTTCCCCTATCCCCCGACATGAATTCTCGGCCGTTGCTCAGGATCCGGTTCGGCTTGACGCAACACTTCCCGCGTCACTAAGGCCGTATCTCCTTCGCCAAACAAGATAAAGCGGATTAAAAACTTAATCGGATGTCCCTCGGCCCAACCAAAGTAAACATGGGGGAGTTGGCCTGTATCATGCCGAATTTGGAGCAAAATTGCCGCAATGGCATTGGGAATCGCCGCGGCCTGGGTGCGTAAAACCCGCTGTTCTCCAATGGTTAGCCCCTGAACTCCAATGGTTTGGCTAAAGGTGGACGCATCAGCAACCTGCACCTCCAAAAATAGGACTGAATCTGTTGGCGGAATATGGTCATCCTCACGGACCCGCTGTTCCTTGGCCTGGTAGTCATTGGGGACTGTATTGGCACTGTAGCGATGGGCAATCAGACGAATAATCCCTTGATGGTTACTTTCCTGGTTAATAAACTCCATTGCCGCTGGATCAAAGCTGACCGACTCAATGCGTAATTCCGTAGACCGCCAGACGCGGGAAATCAGGGAAATGATCACAACCACCCCAATAAAAAAGCTGGCAATCTTAATCCCTTCCGGTCGCTCGGCAATATTGACAAGAGTTGTATAGGCAAAAACCAGACTAATAAAGCCAAAGCCCCATTTAGCCAGGCCTGGGCGATGTCGAAAGGCCAAGGTGACAGCGACAGCGGCCGAACTCATCAAAACTAACACCCCCGTTGCATAGGCCGCCCCTTGGGCATCCACATTGGCCTGGAAGAGCACGGTAACGAAAAAAGCAATGGCGGTATAGACCAAGACCAAGGGCCGCCGCATTCTTGTCCAACTGGGAGCCATGCCATAGCGGGGTAAATAGCGGGGAACTACATTCAACAGCCCCGCCATCGCCGAAGCCCCGGCAAACCACAAAATTAAAATGGTACTGATGTCATAAACCGTGCCAAACCCATTCCCCAAATACTCATGGGCAAGATAGGCGAGGGCCCGGCCATTGGCGCGTCCTCCAGTTTGAAATTCTGCCGCCGGGATTAAAAAAATGGTTACCAGACTACTGGATAACAGAAAGATACTCATCAGCACCGCCGCCAGACCCAACATTTTTCCGGTATTCTTAATCCGGCCGATGGGTTGATCTTCTGTATCTCCGGCCTGACCCCGAATCAAGGGCATCACTACCACCCCGGTTTCAAAGCCCGATAGCCCCAACGCCAATTTAGGAAAGAGTAACCCTGCCGTCACCAGCAGCAGCAGTGGGTTTGGATAACTGGTGAAGAGGAGATTTTTCCAGGCCACCACCTGCCCCCAGTTTTCTATGACATGATAGCCAGCCACAATAATCGTGATGGTATTCAGGAATAAATAGACAACTACCAAGGGCACGGCAATCCCCACGGCCTCCCGAAAACCCCGCAGAAAAACAAGGGCTAGGAGGACAATCAAAACCAATGTGACGAGAACATTTTCCCCTGGAAACAGTCCCAGGCCCTGTACAAAGGGATTCTCTAAGAGGTGGGCCGTGGCATCGGCGGCGGAAATGGTAATCGTAATCATGAAGTCTGTTGCCATAAAGCCCAACAGGCCCAAGACAAACAATTTCCCCTGCCACCAAGGAAGGAGATGTTCCAGCATGGCAATGGAGCCTTCTCCCTGGGGGCTAAAGCTGGCCACCCGCCGATAAATTGGTAACGCGCCAAAGAGTGTTAGGAGGATCAAAATCAAGGTTGCTACGGGAGAGAGGGCCCCAGCCGCCAAAGCCGCAATTCCCGGTTGATAGCCCAGGGTCGAAAAGTAATCCACACCCGTCAGACACATGACCCGCCACCAGGCCTGGGACTGCTCGTGCCCCTGCGCTGTATTTTCCCGCAATAACCAATGGGATAACTTGGCCGGGTAACTTGGGCGCAAGCGCATAGGAAATCCTTAAAAACTGAGGCACAACTGAATCATATCCAGGCCCTATTCTCTCCCATGATCCGCTTTCCAAAGCAAAGGCAAAGCTTAAGTTTATCCGGGTCGAGGGGCTATATCTAAGCTGGTAGAAATTCTCAAGGCATTGCCTCAGAACTTTTGCTGACCTGCTCCAATCTAACCCCACATGGATCATGCCATAGCATGATTTCAATCATCTTCAAAGATTAATCTCTCTGATCAGGCATCCAGAGTTAACGCTTGAGACTGATTTCGCTAGGAAAATCACCGCCATAGGCTGTCTCACCATGCTCATGAATATCCAAGCCCTCATCCTCCACATCGGTACTCACCCGTAAGTCCATCACCAATGACAGTAGTTTGAGAATAATGAATGTACCGAAACCCGCTAACACCCAAGAAACGATGATGCTGGTGAGTTGAGGAAGCAGCTGGCCTGGATTGCCGGACAGTAAACCATCGGTATTGGCAAAACCATTGACCACTTTGGTCGCAAACACCCCGGTTAAAAGGGCCCCGACTGTTCCCCCCACTCCATGGACCGGAAATGTATCCAGAGCATCATCAAACTTTAACTTGGCTTTTAAGTTGACGGCTCCATAGCAGCACAAGGCTGTAATGACCCCAATCGCCAGCGCACTCAGGGGAGTCACAAAACCGGCCGCAGGAGTAATTCCGACCAGGCCAGCCACAAAACCACTTCCTAATCCGACAGCAGTGGGGACACCTCGTAGTAGCCATTCCGCCAACATCCACGTTAAGCCTGCTGCTGCTGCTGCAATCGTTGTTGCGACCACTGCTACTGTTGCTGAAGGTAATTTGGCCACATCACCACCAATCCCTAAGGCACTACCGCCATTAAAGCCAAACCAGCCAAACCAGAGCAAACCCACCCCGAGCAAAACAAAGGGCACATTGTGAGGCAACATGGGGGCAACTTGATGATCCTTGCGCGGCCCTAGCATCCAGGCCGCTACTAAGGCCGAGACTCCAGAACTGATATGCACTACCGTCCCCCCGGCAAAATCGAGCGCATTGATGCTACCTAAAAAGCCCCGTCCCCAAACCATATGGGCTAAGGGCGAGTAAATAAAAGTTGACCATAGGATCAGAAACCAAAAGTAGGCCTTAAAACTGATCCGCTCCACAATCGCGCCTGATACCAAGGCCACCGTAATAATGGCAAAGGTCATTTGATAGACCATAAACAGTTCATGGGGAATGGTCGCGGCATAAATTCCCCCAGGATCTGGGGCCAGATTAACACCGTGTAAGCCAAGCCAGTCCAAGCCGCCAATAAAGGCTCCAATCCCAGTTTCAAAATTCTTGTCATTGAGGGAAACATGACTGAAGGCTAAACTATACCCCCACAGCACCCAGGTTACCCCCACTACTGCCATGGAAACCAGGCTCATCATGATGGTGTTCAAGACATTGCGGGAGCGGACTAAGCCACCATAGAAAAATGCTAGGCCGGGTGTCATCAACAAAACCAAGGCTGTACTGACTAACATCCAGGCTGTGTCGGCTGCGTCAATAGCCTTGTAGGGATCTGTGGCGGCAGCTGCGGTTTGGGCCAGAGAACCCTCAGCTAAGGGCCCAGCCAATAAACTAGAAAATCCGATTAGACATAGAGGCAAGGCAAATAGAACAATAAAGCGGCGGGAGCCAGCCAAGGGAGCCGGGGGCTGGGAGAGATCAGCAAATCTTCGGAACGCGAACCAAAGAGAGGATGTAGTTTGCCGCCAGGCTTTTAACTTGAAGCGAGTGTACCGAAAAAAATGCCACTTGAGAGGTGAAAATTTTGTCATTGTTGCTCAGTCCTTAGCCCGATAAAGGCGATGTGAACAAAAAAGCAGGTCTCAAAAAATTTCCTAGTAATTGCTACGCATGAAAACTCCTACACACTTAAAACCCCACAGTTAGACCGAATAGGGGTGGAATTAACCGTTTTGGGGAGATACAGGTAAATTTAGGAGAACTTGAGGGGCAGTATTACGGAGCTTTTCCTCGCTGATAAAGTCCGTTTTGAACTTGAGTTAAATACTGCTGATTCAAGGGCTACCACAAGTCATTGAGGACAGGTAACTGAATCTAGAAATGAATTTAATCTGCTAAAACTTTGGCGAAGTCGTATCAGAAACCTTTAACTCCACTATCCCGCTATTGACTGCCTCAGTTGCCCGGAAAATGATTAGGTCTTAGTCGGGGTAAATATTTCAGTTGCTGCCTCTCTTACTATTACGAAAGCTCAGCTAGGACATTCTGTATCTAAGAAAACAGATTCTCGGTAAATTATTTACCTGAGTCCTCAGGCAAGGCTTTAATGCCATTCTTAATTCACGAACTGATGCTGCCTATATCCTGAGGGTTGATATCCGGGTCTTCGACAAGTAAATCATTAACGGGGAAGCGATCCAATAATTGCCGGGCCTGGGTGGCTGATTTCTTCAGGGTTGGGCTGGCATGGGGCGCATGGGGAATTTGGGAGAGAACATCCAAGGTGCGGCGCAACAGACGGACTAAATCCCCTTGATCCAAGTTCGTAGCTTGGCAGAGAGCAGACCATTCTATTCCTAAGGCCCAATGCTCTACCAGGCCGACTAAACCCGTTTCTAACCAAATTGGGAAAATCACTCGTTTGCGGCGCTGGGCCTGGAACAATTGGCGGCGGATCGGGCGCAAGCTGCTTAAGGCCTCTTCAACTGGTGCAGAAAGAGCATGATCTGTCCAGCTATCGGGGCGGGGAGTTTCGGTGACTAAGGCGGCACAGGCAGCGGCTAGTTGTTGCGGGGGCAACTCATCCAAGGCCCCAGAATCGAATGCCAAGGCTAACCACAGTTCGTTCTCGCCCCGCAGAGAAGCAGCTAATTGCCCCAAGGGGGTTGCAACTAAATCCTCCAGGCCTCCAAACTCTTGCAAAATGGCGATTAAACTCAAAAAGTCTTCCCAATGGGGGTGGGCTTGCTGGCTCAGTTTTTCTTGGCGATCCACCAGGTCTGTTAATAATTTCTCCCGTCGTCGCCGTAACCGTAAAGCCGTCCCTGGATTCGCCCCCACCGGTAGGGTGGCCATTTCAGCCTCAATTTGGGCAATTTTCTTGGCCTGGGCCTGGACTTCTAGGGAAACATCGGGATGCATCTCCGGTAAAGCTTTGGCGATGTCGGCTGCTTCCGTGGGCCCGTTCCAGGAATACCCACGTTTAGGGGAAATGTCGGTAGGCCAAGCCGGGAACACCACCGGAGCTACTTTGCCAATGGCCTTGACCTGCTCCAATGCGACGACATAAAAGCGATTATTAACTCCCCAACAACCTAAGAGGGGAAATTGCCCCGGCCCCGGCAGTTTGGCAGCAAGGATCGCCGTTAGATAGGCATCTTCCACCTTGGGATGGAGTTCGGTCGTATCCAAGCAAACTAAAGTCCCAGGTTGAGCAACCAAAAGTTGGGGAACCCGCTGTTCATGGGCCAGGGCCTCGGCCTGGTGGCTCAGGGTTTTCAGGAGGCGTTGTTCTTGGCGGAGCCGTTCCCGCAGCTTTTGATAACGACTCAGGGCCTGGGGGTTGGCAGGATCTAGACGCTGGTTAATCTCTTCCAGTTCTGCTTCTAATGTCGCAATGGCCTGGCGTTGGGGAGCAAGGTGTAAGGTAGCAAGGTATTGACCAAAACTGCGCTCAATCAAGTCTCTGGCTTCTTCTAAGGTATGCCGTTGCAGTAGATTCAAAACCATCCCATAACTGGGTGTAAACTGACTCACCAGGGGATCCGGGCCAACGGTAGCTAAATAGGCCGCTTCCCGTGCCCCTTCAAAGGGGGTTTGCAGTGTCACCACATGGCCAATTTCGTCCATCCCCCGCCGCCCGGCCCGGCCGGAAATCTGCAAAAACTCCGAGGCTGTTAAGAGACGATGCCCAGAATCGGTGCGTTTGGAAAGGGATGATAACACCGTTGTCCGGGCTGGCATATTAATTCCGGCTGCCAACGTTTCCGTGGCAAACACAACTTTGATGAGACCGTCTTGAAATAGCTCTTCAATCAGGGTTTTCCACAGGGGTAGGACTCCGGCATGGTGAGCGGCAATTCCCTGGCGTAAGGGGGCAATGTGGGCAGTCGGGACAACGGCACCATTACGGGCTAAGAACTCGTCCAAAATTTGGTTCAGGGCCTGGGATTCGTCAGGATTGAGCAAGTTTACGCCACCCATTTGTTGGAGGGCCTGGTCACAGCCGCGCCGACTAAAAATAAAGTAGATGGCTGGTAACATTTGCCGCTGGGCTAACTGATTGACCACATAGGCTAAATTGAGGAACTCTGGGCGTTTTCGGCCCCGGACAGGAGGAGGGTTGGAGCGCAGTAAACGGGCATTGAGATGGGTTTTCTCGCTGTTTAGGAGGGGAAATAATCCCTTTCCCTGGCAAAAATAAAACTGTAGGGGAACAGGTCGCCAATCCGAATAAATTAGCCTGGTTTCCCCGTGAACGGCGGTAATCCAATCCGTTAGTTGTTCCCCATTGGCGATGGTGGCAGAAAGGGCGACTAACTGAATTTCGGCTGGACAATAAATGATTGACTCTTCCCACACTGTCCCTCGTTGCCGGTCATTCATATAATGGCATTCATCTAAAACCACCGACTCGACTCCAGCTAAGGATGTGCCCACTTCCCCAATCGGCGTTCCATAGAGCATATTCCGAAAAATTTCGGTGGTCATGACGAGAATGGGCGCGTCACGGTTAATGGACACATCTCCCGTCAACAGGCCCACCTGCTCGTGGCCAAATTGTTCGCGAAAATCCCGCAGTTTTTGGTTAGACAGTGCCTTTAAGGGAGTCGTATAGAAAACCCGCCGTTGCCGCGCCAAAGCCCGATGAATCACATACTCCCCAACCAGAGTCTTCCCAGAACCCGTCGGGGCACAGACGACAACGGAACAGTTTTGATTGAGGGCCTCAATGGCCTGGAGTTGGAAGTCATCTAGGGAAAAAGGAAATAATGCCGTAAACTCCTCTAACCCATAACTAGTTTGGTTCATGGGACTGGTTCAGAAACCAAAACTTCCCCCTGGAGCAAGCGATTTGCCGCATCCAATAACTGCTCCTCTAAATAAGGTTTGGTGAAATAGCCTCGTGCTCCCAGTTGGGCAGCCATTTGCCGGTGACGATCTGCCCCCCGTGAGGTCAGCATCGCAATCGGTAGTTGGCTTAAGGTAGGATCTTTCTGCATCCGCGACAGCAACTCCAGGCCATCCATTCGCGGCATCTCAATATCACAGAAAACCAAATCACAGGGCAAACCAGAGCGGAGTTTTTCCCAAGCATCCTGTCCGTCGCGGGCCTGTTCGACTCGATAACCAGCCCGTGTGAACGTCATCGAGAGGAGTTCCCGCACCGTAATCGAATCATCAATAATCAGGACTAAGGGTTCAGCTTTAACTATTTCTTCCGGAAGAGGGGGCATCGGTGTTCCCCAATCTCCAGGTTCCAGACGATTGAGCGAGAGATCAACTAATTCTAGGATGTCCGCAATGGCCATGGCCCGCCCATCCCCCTGCACCGTGACACCAGCAATTCCCATGGGTTTGGGAACCGGCCCCGCCAGTTGCTTAATCACAATTTCCTGCTCACCAATGACCTGATCCACTTGTAGGGCAATCAAATCATCGGCACTGCGGAGAATGACAACAGAAATGACATCTTCCTCATGACTGGCTCCACCATAGACATTACTTCGACTAATTTGTCGCCGATAAGGAAGTAAATCTGTCAATCGCCGGAATGTCAACTGCCGATCGCGCCAGGCCAGTTTCTGTTCGCCCTCCTCACTCACCTGTAAGCGATCTTCGGGAATATCTAGCATATCTTCCACACCATCAATGGGGAAGGCAATCCGGCAGTGATTATCAATACAACAGAGGGCTTTTGTGATACTCAGAGTCAGAGGTAAGCGAATCGTGAAGGTTGTGCCTTTCCCGAGGGTGGAATCGGTGTTGATACTGCCGCGAATTTCCTCAAGGCTAACCCGGACGACATCCATCCCCACGCCACGCCCAGCCAAATCATCGGCCTGATCCTTGGTGCTAAACCCAGACCGAAAAAGGAGACCATAAATATCTTGACGGGTCAGGTGATTAGCTTCAGAAGCAGAAATAATTCCGGTGGCAATGGCCTTGGCTTTAACCCGTTCCGAATCAATCCCATGGCCATCATCACTGACGGAAATAATTGTCTGACTACCCTGGTAAAAGGCTCGAATCTTCACAGTTCCTTTTTCTGGTTTCCCCTTGGCGCGACGCTCCTCTGGGGTTTCAATCCCGTGGTAGATGGCATTGTTAATTAGGTGGGTCATCGGATCATAGAGCCGCTCGAGAATCCCCTTATCTACGAGAATTCCTTCCCCTTCAATCTCCAAGTTGGCTTGCTTGCCACATTTGCTGGCAATTTGGCGAACGGCACCCGGTAAGCGTGTGGCCATTTCCCGGAAGGGCACCATGCGGGAACGACTCAAACTTTCTTGGACTTGGGTGGTGACTTGGCGGAACATCCGGGTTGTTTGCTCAACTTCATCGACCACATATTCAATGTCGGAGGCAGCCTCTCGAACGCGAACAATTCGTTCAATAACTTCCTGGGAAAGGGTATGGAAGCCAGTGAACCGATCCATTTCCAGGGAATCAAATTGCACCCCGGTGGCATGGTTAGGGTCATGGGTGCTCTCCCGCCCAAGGCCGCGAGGTTGAGAAATGCCGCTGAACAAAGAGCTTTCGAGGAGGGAACGGTCGTATAAATCCTGCATTTGTTGGCTGACATCCCCCAACTGCTGAACCTGATAGAGGAGGTTATCTAAAAATTGTCGGAGCCGCTCTTGGTTATCTTCTAAGGCATTCCGATTAACAACCAATTCCCCGACTAGGTTGTTGAGACCATCTAAATGCTTGACAGAAACCCGCATGGTTTGATCAAAGCCTGCACTGGCACTACGCCGAGTCGCTCGCGGACGTAAATTGAGGGCTGGGGTGATGGGATCGGAGGAGAGGGCTGGATTAGGGGTTAAGTCGGTGAGTAGGGAATCAAACTCCCTCAGTTGGGAGGCTGGAACAGATTCAGGGCCGGCAACCGGTTCCTCAAGGAGCGATTCTAGGTCATCCCAGGCCGGAGTTGGATCAGCTACAGTCTCTGGGGCTTGAGGCGGAGCTTCAGCTAGAAGGGCATCAAGGTCTTCAAAGTCAACCGTAGGTGCTGGGGTAGCAGTCACACGCCCCGCAAAAATTTCACTAATTTCGCTCAGATCATTGAGAATATCATCTTGGTCTGAAACCATACCAGGACTAGGTAAGAGTCCATCGGCAGTAGCGGCCATGAAGGCTTCTAAATCAGCCGAAGTTGCCAGTTGTTCTAAATTCTCCTGATCCCCCAACAAGCTAAGTTCTGGGGCTGGGACAATCAGTTCATCAAGAACGGCGGCCACCTCTGTAGCTTCGTGCCAATCCGAGGTAGGAATCTCGACCCGGTCGGGAGGTGTCAAAGCATCTAAGGTGGCAGGGGTAATTTCTTCTGCTAAGAAGGTATCTAAAAAGTCACTGTCAGCGGTTAAATTGGCTTCGCTTTGATCAATGCCCTCCAGCAAGGTATCAATCAAGCTCCCCAAACCAGCCGCATCAGCAGGAATCTCTAGGGACTGGGGTTCTAGGGGCTGTGATGCCGTTGTTTGGGCAAAAAAGGTAGCTAGGTCAACTTCTTCTTCACCCAGGCCACCGCTGGCAAGGGGGTCTGGCTCGGAACTGGTGAAATCTAAACCGCCCAACTCAGCTAGATCCTCAACTGCTGCGGTTCTCTCCCCAAATAGACCCGAGAGATCCATCTCATTGCTAGCTCCGGCTGCTGCCGCCGTGCTTTCTAAAAATTCGGAGAGATCATCATCGGCATCAATCACAGGCTGAGTGGAGTCAAAGCCATAGTCCAGGCCTGGCCAGGGGGGAGGCAGTTCTCCAGAAAGCTCAAAAATATCATCTAACTCACTCAGATCCGCTTCCGTTGTCTGCCAGACCACCGCTTCTTCCGTTAATTCGGCGGCAATCACGTCTGGTTCAGAGGGGAAGAACTCCCTGGATTCTTCTAATGCTCCAATTGGATCTAGTCCGGCCATGGGCATCACTGCCTCTGGAAGACTCTCCTCTAAGACCAATGGGGACTCAAGAACCGATTCAACCGGTAAGAGAGCCAGCATTTCCGGAGAAAGGCGAATCTCATCCTCTTGCTGGGCTAGGACGAGATCACGGGCCGCCTTAATGTCTTTAATGATGGTGGGAGCCAGGGCTAAAAGACTATTTTCAGGATTAGCAATGGCTCCATCGGCAGCCTCTAATAGGTTGACCCAGGCCTGGAGATCAAAGGGTTCTCCCAACTGCCCTAAGCTAACACAAGCGGCTTTTAACTCTTGGCGAATTTCCGGGGAGTCCGCCTGTTTGAACAGCTGCAACATCCCCCGGAGCCGTTCCGGGACATCGGTTTGAAACACAAATTCCCGCCCATCGCTAGGTTCGGCTATTGCGGTGGGGGTGATCGGGATGGGAAGCAGAGTAACGGCAGGTGTGGGTGCGCCGGACACTAAACCACTCAGATGAACTTCTAACTGATCAAAGACAGGTTCAGTTTGACTCAGGGCCTGGTTGGCCACCTCTTCAGATAGGCCAAAGGGGCTTTGGAGTTCGTCTAAAAGTTCTCGTAGGGCATCAAACCCCCGTAAAAAAAGAGTTTCTAAGGTTTCATCTACCCGGACGGGATGCTCCTTAAGGATCTTGAAGTAGTCTTCTAGTTTGTGGGAAATTTGCTGAATGCTGTGCAAACCGAGCATGGCGGCCCCACCCTTAACGGAATGAGCGGCCCGAAACATTTCACTCATGGCTTCCGGGTCATCAACCACCCCCTGCAAATTCATGAGGCTGGTCTCAATGGTGGTTAAATGCTCTTGAGCTTCCTCAATGAAATAGCCTAAGATGCGCTTTTGCTGATCAGTCTGCATCGCCCACTCCTTGAATTACCCCTGTTCTTCCGTTTGTTCAACCTTAAACCGCTCTACCGAAGACTGTAGATCTCGGGCAACGGTCACCAGATTGTGCAGAGAATCCGAGACTCGTTGGGCTTCCTGAGAGGTGGCCTGGGCTGTGAGTTCTACGGACTGCATCACGTGAGCCATGGAACGGGCCGTTTCCGTCTGCTCCACTGTGGCACTGGTAATGGAGCGCACCAAGCTATCAATCTGACTGGAAACTTGGATAATATCCTCCAGGGAGTGTTTGGCTTGTTCTGCCCGCCGCGTCCCTTCAATCACCTGTTGAGTACCTTCTTCCATTGCCGTCATCACCGCCCCGGTTTCACTTTGAATTTGGAGGACGATTTGCTCAATTTCCTTGGAGGATTTAGCAGCCCGATCTGCGAGTTGCCGGACTTCATCTGCAACGATAGCAAATCCTTTCCCCGATTCCCCAGCCCGAGCGGCTTCGATACTGGCATTCAACGCTAACAGGTTGGTGCGGGCCGAAATTTGGGAAATTAAGCCGACAATTTTGGAAATCTCCTGGGATGACTCGGCGAGATGCTTGACTTTCCGGGTCGTTTCCGCCACTGTTTCCCGAATTTGGAGAATCCCGGCCACGGTTCGCTCCACCGCTTCGCCACCTTTGAGAGCAGCTTCTGTTGCATTGCGAGCGACGAGATTGGCTTCTTTCGCACTTTCGGCCACCCGTTGAATGGCATTGGTCATCATCTGCACCGAGTTGAGCGTCACCGCTAATTCTTCGGCCTGGCGTAAGGCATCGGAAGAGAGACTACGAGCAAAGGTTTCATTATCCGTTGCCCCTTTATTGACTTGCCTGGCTGCAACTTTCACCTGTTGGACAATCTTGCGGAGATTAAAAATCGTCAGGTTAAAGGAGTCAGCAACGGCCCCCAGAACATCCGCTGTGACCTCGGCTTGCACCGTCAGATCTCCGCGAGCAGCCCCTTCGACATCATCCAATAGGCGAATCACCTGTCGTTGCAGGTCATCCCGTTGTCGCTCATTTTCCTCTGCTTTTTGCTGACTCTCGGCCATCACCCCTTGGATTGACTGAGTCATGGTGTTAAAACTGGTGGCCAGCTGCCCTAACTCATCTGGAGCAAAGACCGTAGCGGTGGCTGAAATATCACCAGTAATGACAGCATTAAACTGAGCCTGTAAATCAGTAGTGCAGCGCTTAATATGATCCACATTTCGCCGCCCTAAGGCGTAGGCAGCAACACCTCCAGCAAAGCCCCCTGCCAGGCCACCTAGCAAGGCACTGGGGACGTTTTCACCCTGATTAATGCCCAGGCCAACCAACCCAGAGGCCAAGGCAGAGACAACCCCCACCGTCAGGGCCGTAGTGGTATTGCGCTTACTAAACGAGGAAGCACTGGTATCGCTACTGCTCAGGGACGTAGTGGTGGCTACAACAGGACGGAGTAGGGGCGAGGGGACAGGGGGAGGTATGGGAATTGGGGCTGGCTGGGTAAAGGCTGACAAGTCCTCAAGCTCGGCACTGGCCTGGGCAATACTGGGGGCATCATTGTCACCGAAATCTAGATCGGGTAATTGACTCAACTCCGCTGATAAGTCCAGATCTTCAGGGACAATCGCGAATGTTTCATTCATTCGGGCTGCGGACTCGCCCTCTAGATCAATGGGGAGGGGAAGCTCTGAGGCCTGGAATGTATCCATTTCCCACTGAGGAGATACCCCAACTGGGCTTTCGGAAGACTCCACTTCGCCAAAATCGAACTCTCCTGCTCCAGTGCCAAAAATCTCTAATTCTGGCAATTCCAGAAGTTCGAGATTGGGTTCTGCCCCTTCGGCATCCGGATCAGCAAAGGTACTCCCTGTAGGAATAGAAGGAGGTTCGGCCGTATCGGTGGCATTCATAAAGATCGGGTCCACTTCTTCTGACTCTTCCCAAGCTGTCCCAGGAGTGGGTTGGGCTGCAAAATAATCCCCAAAGAGATCTTCGCCATCCTCCTCCAAGGCCGAGGGAATGGAATCCAAGTCAAGGGATGAGGGGCTTGAACCTGACTCAGAATTTGGTTCGGGAGTTTCTAAAAAGGCTGTTAAGTCATCTTCATCACTGGTTTCCTCCAGTTCAAGGGGAATATCGGTGTCTGTAAACTCTAGTAAATCTACGACATCAAGGCCGGGTAATGGGGACTGCGTTAACTCTGCCTCTGGTAGTGCTTGCGTCTCCAGGCCTGGCTCAGTTGCAAAATAAACAGCAGTCTCTGCCGCTTCTCCATTGGGTTGACCCGATTCACCATCAAGAGACAACAGAGCCGCGTCAGCCTCAAAATCCAGTGCAATTCCTGAGTCATCGGCGAGATTATCAGCAAAGAAATCCTCTAGATAATCTGAGTCCGGTTCAGACTGAATCTCTCCTGGCAACTCAAGCTCAGAAGACCTGGCAATGGCTGGTTCTTCATCCCAGTCCAAATCCAAACCCAATTCAGAAGGGGTAACTTCTGTCTGAGATAGCTCTTCTATAGGTGTGACTGAATCCGTGACCAGAGAAGAAATTGATTCGGAGAACTCTAGCTCGGCAATCCCATCCAATTCCTCAGCGAAGAAGTTGGCGATCGGTTCTGGGGCTGGCACATTTCCCTCAAGCTGAATTTCCGTAGCGAACTCATCTATAGCCAGGGACTCCGTCTGCCCGAAGTCGTTAAGGTCACCACTTAGGTCACTGATATTATCTAAATCAAAATCTTCTAAGCCATCAAACTCTTCAAGGTCTGCAATATCACCCAGATCTCCAAGGTCATCCATGTCCCCTAAAGCATTGGGATCAAAGTCAAAATCAAAGTCTTGGGTGGTTTCTAGGCTAGCCTCAACGGCTGGTTGACTCGGCTGAGGAGAAGGTTCCCGCGAATTTGGCTCAGACCAGGCCTGGGGAGTTTCGGTTACAAATACATCTCCATCCCCAATATCTGTGGCAAAGGGATCCCCAAACAAATTATCCAAGTTCCCAAGACTTACCTCTCCCACCGAAACCACTAATTCCGAATCAAGGGCGGAAAGGTCTGGTTGATTGGGCATGAGCATGGTCATTTCGTTTTCGGAATCTAGCTCATCAGCCTCCAGGGCTGGCCCTTGGTCAAAATTAAGGCCGACGAAGTCAGAATCCCCATCAATCGCTCCTAAATCAGTAGGAATATCGCTCCAGTCCAGATTGCGACTCTTGGGAGCCTCTACCGCGATGCTAATGGCAAAGGGATCTAGGTCTGACTCTCCTGACAAAGCTTCATCTGTTGAGGTGAGAGAGAACTCAGCCGGAACGGACAAATCTTCGGGTAAAGAGTCACTGGCCTGGAACTGCGCACTCACAGATTCCGTCTGAGAGAGGGCCTGGTTAGTTTGGATAAAGGTATGGCCCATTTGCAATCCGGTGGGTTCATCACTATCCCAGTCTTCTTCGTAAGCGTTACCCCCATTCGCTCCCCCAATGTCCACCAGTTCTAAGGTCTTAGACAGACTTTCATTGGCGCAATTAATCAGCTCCGGATCAGAGGTCAGATTTAACACCAACTCGTATTGCTCTTGGGCTGGTTGATATTGTTCCTGACAACAGTAGATATGTCCCCGCAGTAAGCGAATATTGGGATCATCAGGACGAGTGATGACCAGCTTATCCACGATTGTCGCAGCCTGGTCATAATTCCCCTGAATATAGGCTGTCACAGCTTTTTGATATTCTTGGGTGTACTGGGTACTGGATGCCATTAAACTTGCTCCCCTAACTGCACTGTGGTGTGTGAGACATCGCCTACTACGCTTACCTACTTATATAGAGTATGTTTAATTCCTGTTTGAAGATTACAAAGACCGTCAAATGTAAAGAAAGTTGAATCTACGGTATTGCAGGCCGATCTTTTAATTTAATGCTTATCCTCCCCAGCGAGCACTACGAATCACGGCAACTGCATCCAGCAACTTTAAGCTCTGGGATGAGGCTTCATCCATAATCCATTCTCCTCGAATAAAGGGAATCATGCTGTCGCTAATGTTACCAGGTGGGACAATCGCCTCTGGATTCAACCACTCCATACCTTTCACCTGATCCACGGCCAGGCCAACGACTAATTCCTCATCTTCAATGGCAATAATGGAAATTTCCGGCCGATCGGCATTGATCGGGACTTCTTCCCCCAAAAATTGCCCAGCATCTGCTACCCAAATGACTTGCCCCCGTAAGTTCAGGACTCCCAAGAGGGTGGCTGAGGTATTGGGAACAGGGGTAATCCGATCTGGGGGAGTGGCAATCACTTCTCGAACGCCAACGGCAGGCAGGGCCAATTCAGTCCCAGAACTGAGGGAAAACCGTAAATGTAAATCTCCCTCGGGGGTTTGAAGGCCCTGGAAATTGCCATCTAGAACCTGGGAATCATCAGCTAAAAAATCTGAGCTACTCAGCATTACCCGGCTCCCCTCAATAATTGCTTGATTGTGCCAATTAATTCCTTCGGCTGAAAGGGCTTGACAATATAGGCATCTGCTCCCTGTTTCATGCCCCAATACTTATCAAAGTCCTCACCTTTGGAGCTACAGATAATGACTGGAACGTTCTGGGTACTCGGATCTGACTTAATTTCCCGACAAACCTCATAGCCATTTTTACGAGGCATGACAATATCGAGAACAACAATATCGGGTTGCAGAGCCTTGACCTGTTCCAGTGCTTCTACGCCATCAGTAGCCAACGCAACGATCATCCCCGACTTAGCCAGAAGCTCACTGATCATTTCCCGTTGGGGCGCACTGTCTTCAACAACTAACACGTTACTCATGGAGATGACTCATGGCATTGCCACTGGAAGGGTGAATGATGATGTTGATACTATCCTGAGCAATAACTTACCATACAAAATTTACTAGGGTTTAGGGTGTTTTCTGGGGACAAATATCCAACTGTCTGTCAGGGGCTAGGGAGAAACCCTAATTGGGGATTAGTTTTATTCCGTTTAACTAGGGCTATGCTATGGACTCATCATCCCACCCTGCTCCCCGAAAAATCTCCATCAAGATTGCCGATCTCGCTCAGATGGAAGGATACGTCAGCTCTAAGTCAGGAGCGAGGAAATTCCTAGCTCAAACAAAAACCTAGGGATAAGCTGAAATGCCTCTAGTCTCCCTAGGTTCTTGCTGCTGAGTAGATATTAAGGATAGGTTAGAAAAACAGGAAACTAAAACTTAAATATGAATTCCACATTCAGTTTTGCCTAGTCCCCGCCAACGCCCGGCCCGCTCATCTTCGCCCTCACCCACCGGAGTTGTCAGGGGTTCGTCGCCAATACTGGCATAGCCTTGATCGTGGAGTGGGTTATACATCATTCCATGCTCTGCCACGTAGATCCATGATTGTTTGCGTGTCCAGGCCGCCAAGGGGTTAATTTTATAGCGGCCCAGCTTATCTAGTTCCACATAGGGCATTTCGGCCCGGGTTACGGCCTGATCGCGACGGCGGCCAGTAATCCAAGCCGTTGTCCCCAGCTCTAATAACCCCCGCTCTAAGGGTTCAATTTTGGTCAGATGATGAAACTTGGCCACATCGGTATCCCAGAGGGATTCACCAAATTTTTGGGCAAATTCCGTCCGATCATTGACTCCCCGAATTTGATAAACCTGTAGGTCTAGCTTGTAGTGAGACTCTGCTTTTTTAACGAGCTCTAGGGTTTCGGGGAAATGATGGAGGGTTTCTAGGAATAGAACCGGGATTGGAGCGGCGGGCTGGAGTTGGCGATAGAGCAGATCTGTAATCACCAAGTCATCGACATTAAAGGCACTTGTTTGTACCAGTCCGGTGGGAAATTGGGCGAGGGCCCAGGCCAAAATTTGAGCCGGATGCTGACCATCTAGCTCTTGGTTAACTTGGTCTAGATCGATGGAGGGGCTGAGGACTGCGGTCATGGCTTAATCTTCTACTGTAACAAAGTGGAACAACCGAAATGTTCTGGCGGAAAATCCGTTTTAAACCTGTATTGTCAATCTTAAAACAGCGCGCCCCCCCGCGAGAACGAACTGAGAAGTTGGACAAGAAATTGCAGCAGAAAGAAAGCAATGATGGGGGAAAAGTCCAGGCCACCGATGGGGGGGATTAAATTACGAAAAACATTTAAATAGGGGTCAGTTAATTGAGCCAGGATTGAAAAGACCGGATTCCCCCAGTCCACATTTGGAAACCAAGTTAAAAGGACGCGGATTAGCAGGATAATTAAGTAAATTTGGAGAAAATTACTCAATGCGGTGAGAACTAAGGGGACAACAGAGGCATCATTCATAAATTCATTCACAGATAACGGAACTCCCTAGGGCTAATCAGCAAAATTGAGTGATGGTAGCGAATTTGTCTCCAACGGGGGACTGGTCTAAAGGTTGCTGGATTCTGAAACGGTACTGAGGCGTTGTTGCAGATCATCCACAGCGTCGTTGAGTTGTGCAATTTTAGCTTCTAGTCCCTGACGGGCTGACTCCATTGCGATTTCATCGTTCATCCCTAAGGGTAAACGTCCCCCTGATGGCGATCTATTGGGCGGCCCTGCTTCTAACTCAGCGAGTTTGTTGGTTAAAAAAACAGCGGTAAAGGCACCAACAATGCTTCCAAATACTGCCCCAGCAATAAACCCACTCCCAAAGCGGTCACTGCGATTTTCCATATCTGCCTGCTACCATGTCCTTTCTCACTCTAACGGATCTGGTTCAAGTCCCAAAACTCCGATCCCCTGCATCTCCCAGGCCGGGGACAATAAACCCCTGCTCATTAAGTTCTGGATCAATGGTAGCGGTATAAACCTGGACGGCTGGGAAATTCGTACTCAACTTTTGCAAGGCAGGGGGGGCCGCAACAATCGAAATAATTCGGACTAGGCTGGGGTCTATGCCCCGTTGGGTTAATTCGGTCATAGTCGTCATAATTGAGCCGCCCGTGGCCAGCATCGGTTCACTAATCAGCAGGCGTGTCCCGGGTTCAAACTGGTCTGGAAATTTATTTAGATAGCAGGTTGGTTCTAGGGTGGCTTCATTCCGAACAATGCCGATGTGATAGGTCTTAGCCAGGGGAATCACGCTCTCGACCCCGCCCAACAAGGCTAATCCTGCCCGCAAAATCGGCACCACCACCAAGGGGGCCTGGGCATCAATCACTTTTGCCGGACAGGTCGCCAAGGGGGTTTTCACAGTGGTATCTAGGGTTGGTAACCACTCCCGCGCCGCCTCATAGGTTAACCAGCGACCTAGCTCTGTCATGGCAGTCCGAAACAAGGCAGTGGGAGTTCCGGCATCTCGAGCTACGGCTAACCAATGTTGGATGAGCGGATGGGGAGGTACATAGACTCGCAACTGTAACGCCATATCACCAGAGACTCCAAGGCTTTGGCTATCATACCCCGTTAGCCGTCTCGGAAATTTTTGCAAAACAGTTGCGATTCTTTCTCAATTAATTTATAGTAATTTTTAGTGTTCTCCTCTCTTGAGGAATCGGCAGGTGGGGTCAGTCGTTGGTGGCAGGCCCCATTTTTTTGCGATTATGATCTTTGAGATCTCTATTATGGCAGGGGTCATTCACTGAATGTTGCTGCATGGGAATCCTATCTTTTGCCAGCCCTAGAGATCAGCTGCTCCAATCCAGTGGAAGTAATTCTTAACTACTTAGGAATTAGACTCAATTAATAGGTTAACTGCCTCCCCTGACATCGGCCCCGCCAAACTCTGTAGTTGTCTCAGCTTCGGGCAAAGATGGACTAATTATTAAGACTTGTTGCAATCTCTGGAGAAAGTTGTTACATTGATTTACAAGTTCATCGGGTTTACGTCAGGAGTCAAAACTATGACAGACGCTACTAAGGTTGCCAAGACAGAAGACCGGAATGCTTGGGTATTTGGCTTTACCCCCCAGGCCGAAATTTGGAATGGTCGTTTGGCCATGATTGGATTTGTTGCTGCCCTTGTGACTGAATTACTCACCAAACAAGGTGTTCTGCATTTCTGGGGTTTACTGTAATTCCCTAGATTCTCCTTTGTGTTTCGTGTAAGCACAATTCTCAGCGGTCAAAGTGTAGTCAGGGGTCTAAGTTTTAGGCCTCTTTTTTTTGTCGTTTTTTTAAGGCTGGGGTTGGCGATTGGAATCCGTCAGGGCTTTTTGAAGTTCCGCTTGGGTTTTCGGCATCCAGGCCAGTCCCCGTAATTTGCGTAACATTTCCATGGCCTCTTGGCGCGATTGCCCGGAATTTGCCTCATATCGTTGCCAAAAATCTTCCCACCAACCCGGTGGTTCTTGTTTGGGGCCTTGATATTCCGTTGGCCGGCCGGTGCTCCCATCCACCACTAAACTGCCGACAAAATCCGCATCCTGATAAACTCGGCTGATTTGGGCATTGATTTGGCGCATATCCTCTGGTGAGACCATGCCATTACTAGTGGCTTTATAAAACTGCACCGTGACGCGGATCGGGAAACGGGGGTCGCGCTCAATCGGGAGGTTATCAATTTCTGTATAAGGCCCTTCCACCCGCCCATGGCCAATCACCGCCGCTTCCACATTAGAACCACCTCGACTTGCCGATTCCATCATCGGAGCAGCACTGGGAAGGGCTTGGTTCAGGCTGAAGTCGCGCCGAGGCTGGGGCTTTTGTTTAAGGGGGACTTGGATCAACATCACCATATTGAGTCCACTGCTCTCGGCCTGCTCGGAAGTGAGGGGAATTGAACTGGTGGGAGCGTCCGGGTTAGAGCCAAAATCACTGGCCCGTTGTCCGGTTAGGCTGGCCCGGGAGCCATTTTTGTTAAAGAACAGCCGTTGTCCCCAGGTGCGCCCGGCCGCAAAACCATCCCGTTTGTTGTCAATAATTGTGGCACTGGTTCCTTCTCGAGTCACAAGGATGGCTAAAACAGCCGGATTTTTTTCATAGGATTGATAGTTAAATAGCACGGGGTTAAATTCGGCTTTACCACCAGCGGGAATGGGCAGAAAACAGGCCTGGGCACTGACAAGTACATGGGTATCTCTGGGGGCAAGGAGGGATTTGGTGCGGCCTTTCCAAGAGTTAGAGGTGTGGAGATAGTTGCGGAAATTGCCCAGAAATTCTTTCAGGGTGACGCGTTTGAGGGGGTGACCTTTTTCATTGCCGACCCGGATATAAAATCGCTCCAGGGGCACATCCCCGGTTTTGTCAGTAAAGTTGGGATAGCGAATCACGGGCATGAGGCTCAGTTCATAGGCTTTGGTTTGGGGATTGAACTGCTGCATTTGAATCGTCATGTCGCTGATGTTGGGGCCAACGGCTGAGTTTTGATAGCGGCCCGTATCTTCCCAGGTGATGTTGAGAATATTCAGACCATACTGTTGGGACAAACGAATCGCTTCGGCATTGTTCAGCATGGCCTGGGTGCGTTCAATAGTGGTGCGGTATTGCTGATACTGATCCAGAGTTATGGCCATCGTTGAAGGCTCTGTTTCTGATTTGGGTTCCGTGGGACTGTTGCCCGTGGGATTAACCAGGCCCCAAGGTTCGGCGGCAATGGCTGGACTGAGGACAGAAGCATTAGGGCTATTCGCCGCCCATTGGTCAGAAACTTTGAGGGCAATGAGGGAAAGTGTCCAGAGACCCACCAAACTAGCGGGCAAAAGTAAACGGGTCATTGGGATGCCTCCTAGGGTGATTGAATAGCCCGATAGACAGTTGGTAAGCCTGCCCTTGTTCTTGGGATTAGGGTTTAATGGAGTTCTGAATCTTAGATTAGGGGAGGATCAAGAAAGGTGCTGCTGAGTTGCAGTTTTGGTAACGTAAGTTTCCGTTGATCATCGCAAACATGGCTGAAATTAAGACAGATGCTTTAGACTAGGACATTAACTACATTTGTGAACTTTAATTTATGAATTTTGCGGTGAGATTCGCCAAATGTAAGGATGATAACTATGTTTGCAACGCCTGAGGGGGCTTGACTCCATGAATGATGTTCTCTCTTTATCTCGTGGTTTGAGTGGTTTGAATAGTGGCTATGAAGTTGTGATTGTCAAACCGCGGGCCTTGAGCGACACAACCCTAATTGTCCAGGCCTTGCGTGCGGATAAAGCGGTAATCCTTAACTTAGAAGATTTAGAAATTAGTGAAGCCCAACGGATTTCTGATTTTGCCGCCGGGAGTACCTATGCCATTAACGGCCATCAAACCCGCCTCGGCGAAGCGGTGTTTCTATTTACCCCCAATGTGATTGCCATTCAAACCCCCAACTCCCAAACAGCAACTCCGGCAACTGGTGCGCCAGCCCCCCAACCGGTCAGTTAGTTAGCTCAAGTTCTCCGGCCCCTCCCCTATCATCAAACTCTGAACCGAAATCATCACTGGTGAGGGACATCAGAGATTATTTATTTCATGCCAACCTGTTTGTCCGGCTGAGTTACCCCTGACAGGTTGTCACCCATCTTGTCAGGATTTTTTTGGCGAAAGAGCGAGAAACGGGGCCTGAATCGCTAACATGGAAATGGTTCCGGCCAATGCGAGTGATTTGAGGAAAAGCGCGTGGGGATCCCAGTTCCAATGTTTTACCCAGTTATCGGCCAAATTGTAAATGTGGGCCTGGGGCCAGCCGGGATTTTGGGCATTGGCCTGGCCGTGGGGGGAGCCGTTTTATATTTCTTGCGCTCTGTCCGCCCGGAGTTAGCCCGTGACCATGACATTTTCTTTGCGGCGGTCTGTTTACTCTGTGGTGGTATCCTCTTTTTCCAAGGCTGGCGACTGGATCCAATTCTCTTTTTTGGCCAGGTACTCTTGACGGGGTCTGCTGTTTTCTTTGCCATTGAGAGTATTCGCCTCCGCCGGATTGCTACGGAACAGGCCCGCCGGAATACTCCCGTTGTGGATGAAGATCGTCCCGTCAGTCGCACCTATACCTATCGGGCCGAGCTAGAAGAATTAGAACCCTATGAGGAAGATTTGCCCCCAGTCCGGCGGATTCGAGGCAGTCGGGATGTGAGTCGGGAGCGTTATGAAGATGCTTGGGAGGATGATGTAACCCCAGCAGGCCGTTTACCCTCTCGGCGTGGCAACTCTCCTGAACCTCCAGAACGACCGATTCGGCCAGAGCGTCCGCCAACTCGCCCTACCCGGCCCGCCAATCGCCGCCCCAGTCGCCCCGCGGTTGAGGATGATGCTCCATCTGATGCTTATCGGGAACCCCCAGCCCCCTCTCGCTATGAGGATACGCCCCCTGCCCGTCCCCGCCCGGCTGCCAGTCGCCCCAGTTCTGCTCCGGAAACCTCAGAACCCCGCAGTCGCAAAGTTGGCCCCCGCCGCCGCCCCCGTCCTCGTCCTGAATTAAACGATGATCAACCCATTGACACGGACTACCAGCCCTTGGATCGGCCCAGTTACTCCGCCGATTCTGGGGATTTAGACAACTCCGGCAACTTTGATCGCTAGGAAGAAAGACCTGCCTTTAGACTGCGCCCCGTTCTAAGGCCAGTTGGACAAGCTGATGGACAAGATCGGGAAATGCCAGGCCAGTCTTCTCCCAAAGTTGCGGATACATACTTAAGGCGGTAAAACCAGGTAGGGTATTCACTTCATTGATCAAAATTTCCCCTGTTTTTTCCACATAAAAAAAGTCCAAGCGGGCGAGTCCAGCGGCCCCAATGGCATTAAAGGCTGTGATGGACATGGCTTGAATTTTTTCGATAACCTCGGTGGGTAAATCAGCGGGAATGATTAAATTGGCGCGCCCATCGGTATATTTGGTTTCGTAATCGTAAAATTCGCTGGTGTAGGTAATTTCGCCAATCACCGAGGCCTGGGGGCGATCATTCCCTAGAACCGCACATTCAACTTCCCGGGCAACCACTCCAGCCTCAACAATAATCCGGGTGTCGTAACTGGCAGCGTTGTCGAGGGCGGTGGTGAGTTGGTCGCGAGTTTTAACTTTAGCAATCCCCACAGAGGAGCCAAGATTAGCTGGTTTGACAAAGCAGGGATAACCAAGAGTTGACTCAATGTGATCGCAAAGATGGCTATAGACACAGGGGTCTGACCAGATTTGACTCCGATTGACTGGCAGATAGGCGACTTGTTCCAGGCCAGCGGCGGCAAAGACGGCTTTCATCAAAATTTTATCCATCCCCACCGCAGAGGCGGCCACCCCAGAACCAACCCAAGGCTTTTGCACCAGTTTGAACAGGCCTTGCACCGTGCCGTCTTCCCCATTGGGGCCGTGGAGGATCGGAAACCAAACATCTACCTCGCTGGCCTGGGGGGGGAAATTCCAAAAATTGGGAGGAGGGGTTTCGCTGGGAGGGTGGGGTTGACCTGTTTTGAGAATTGAAGCCGCAATCTCCGCGCCCAACCAGGCCCCGTTTTTGTCAATGTAGAAGGGAATTAACTCATACCTGTCGGGATTGGCTGGGGTGGTGAGTCCTTTGGCAATGGCCTGGGCAGAGATAATCGAAACCTCATGTTCTCCAGAGCGACCCCCAAAGACTAATCCCACCTTAATCCGACTCATGCCCTGATCCTATGTTTGGTTTTAACTCAGCTTAGTACAAGTCATGGCCGGGTGGAGACTCAGGTATTTACACAACGGATGCCGGCAAAAATTTCTTGGGTCTGGGGCTGATACCAGTTGCGGAATGAGGGGCGTTGAATCAGGGCCTGGCTGGCAAAACTTCCCCCTTTGAGAACCCGATGGGCCTGGTCAAAATAGGCAGCGGAATAGCCTGGATAGGGCGAGCTACAAAACCCCGGATAGGGATGAAACCAGGTGTCAGTCCATTCCCAAACTTGCCCAAAGCCATAGGGGGATGTTGAGAGGGAACTTGTGTAATGGTTTCTAGGTGTGGCGAGGGGAATTTCAGATAGGGGTGGGGCCTGGAGGACTTGCTGGGCCCGTTCCCATTGGCTTTCTGTTGGGAGTTGTTTGCCCATAAAGGCGGCATAGGCGGCGGCTTCATACCAACTCACCCCACAGACTGGATGATCTGAATTCACCGGCCAATGCCAATAGCGGGGTTGTTGAATAGTATGAGTTTGTCGCCAGGCCCAGCCTTCTGCTGTCCACCATTGTTCAGTTTGATAGCCACCGGATTCGATGAAATATTGAAATTGGCCACGGCTGACGGGCTGTTGATCAACCTGAAATGCGGGGATTTCCTCAGCCAGGCCTGGTTTTTCGTTGTCCAAGAGCAGTAATGAGGGAGCCGCGGGCTTGAGGACACCGGCAGGAATTGTCACCATTCCGGTAATCTGCTTGTTGACAGGGATAATAGTTGTGTTTAGAGGATTCGGAGCCTGGAGCGCAAGGATCATTTGAATCGTTTCTCCGTGTTGGGCTTCGTGTTGCAATAACCACCAGGCCAGCCATTCCTGGGCTTGGAAATCCTGCTTCACCCATTCCGTTAATACAGCCGCCCGGATGGTGGCGAGATAGGTGCAAATTTCTTGGAGGGGGGGCAGTTGGGAACGGGCTGTTTTTGGTAAACCACTGGCGGCAAATAGGGCGTTGTAGTCTGGGGGGGTGAGTTGTTCCCGTAATAATTTGGGTAAGAGCCAGAGTCCTTCTGTCCAGCCAATGTGACCTAAATGCCAACCCACAGGGCTAAAGTCAGGATGGGCCTGGTGACAAAACGTTTCTGGGGGAATGGAGTCGAATAAGCTCAGGGTGGCTTGGCGGAGGGCAAAGAACTGGTCAATGAATGTGTGTCGGCTGAGGGCGGCCTGGGGGTCAGAAATTAGCACAGTGGCAGGGGGCAAGTTTACAGCAGTTGATCTTGATGGTTGTTATGGTAATCGCCTGATACATTGATGGCAGGGTTCTGAGGCGATTCTAAACCACATTGGAAATCACATTCACTACTAAGCCAAAGACCACTGCCACAAAAATAAATGACAATACCGACTGCACCAAGCTAACCGAGCGCATTTCATAACTAATAATTGAAACATCGGAGGTTTGGTAGCACATGGCAATTGTGAAGGAATAGTAGAGAAAGTCGCGATAGGAGACCAGGCCTTCATGGGGAAAGTCTAGGCCCTTGCGGTAGGGAACCCCGGCGGCATTGAGTGGGGCTGACTCTTCAATCTCGTCATAGTAGAGATGGGCATAGTGAAGCGCGAAATAGATATGTACCAATAGCCAAGAGGAAAAAATCGCCAGCAAGGAGAGTCCCATGTGCAGGTTGGTAATCAAGGGGGGATACTTTTGCGAGTTGTCTAGCATCACGGCCACGCCGACAAACCCTGATAGGGAAAACAGGACAACAACCGTCAGTAAGGCGACATTACTCGGTTCTCCCCCTTGGGCATGGCGATAAGTTTGGGCCGGAGTCGCATTCCAGAGTAAGGTGCCTAAAATTCCTAAGTGAAGAAATAATCCTAAGTTAAAGGCAGCCAGGATGCGAATTTCCCACCAAGGGGTAGCGATCAGAACATAGGCGGCAATGGCCAGACCCAGGGATAAAAGCAACCGGATTAGGGGCTTGGCCAAAATCAGATTCAGCTTGCGGTTGGATGATGCGGACATGATGCTTGATCTCCCCCGATAAACCTAACTAGCCCGGCTTAGTTCGACACGATAGCGTTCCTTTTTTGTGACTTGAATCGACCCGATGGTCAGGTGGCCCCGTTGTTTGAGTGTCACTAAGTCCCCCGTTTTCAGCAGATGACTCGGTTGGTTAATCGGCTGCCAGTTGACCCGCACGGCCCCACCATTGATCATCTCTACCATTTTGCTTCGGGACATTCCAAATCCGGCAGAGGCAAGGGCATCTAAGCGCAGTGAAGCTTCCACAGTGGTTAGGGTTTTAATCTGGGGCGGTCTGACCCGAAGCTCCTGCCAGGCCTGGGGTTGGGCATTAACGGGCACTGTCCGAACCTGTTTGACTTGGCTTAAGGCGGTTTCCAGGCCGGGGACGAGAATCACCTGCGCGCCCCGATCTCCAAGGAGGATAATGTCACCAATCTGATCCGTGGGGATGCCTGCCATCATGAGGGCCTGGTGAAAGTCGGTGTCGGTGGGGGGGTCAAAGAGAAAGTTCCCGGCAATGGCCCAAAGCTCCAGGCCAATATTACTCTGGTCTAAGGGAATATCAGTGCGGGCTAAGGCAAGGCGTTGACGTTCTGCTTGGGGATAGCCCCCCCCGGCCTGGTAGTGGAGATCCGTTAACTGGTTGAGGGCGGCGATGGCTTCTAGGCGCAGGAGGGGATCGAGAAAATCTGTCACCACCACCTCCCAGGTTTTGAAGGCCTGTTCACTCTGGTTGAGAATTTGCTTCAAGGCCTGGGGAAATTGGGCATCTTCAAGCAGTTCATGATGGCTGGGCATTAGGGCATCTCCTTTGGCATCCAGACGGAAAAGTCCTGACAAAACTGATCCAACTGCAGCAGGGTAATTCTGGAATCCGCTTGGGCCTGGGTACAGGTGGCCACCGTTGTATAACCCCAAGCCGCCAGAAATAGCTGGACTTGATTTAATCGGGGCTCCCTTTCGACTGATTGCAGGGCCTCGAGCCGATCTTCGACAAACCAGATGGGCAAGGAAACCCTGTCTTGCAATTTGAGCAGAACTTCGACTTTGGTTTGCTGGCAGTCCTTACCATAAATTCCGAGGGAGGGGCAATTTACCTCGGCCTGGGTGAGTAAATAGTCCACAAAGCGAGTTTCTTTCGTGGTAATGATGGCTAGGGGTAAAGCCAATTTTTCCCAGGCCTGGAGTTTGGCCACCACCCCCGGATAAAACTGATGCAGCCTCAACCAACCTTGCCAGTCCCGCTTAATCCATTCATCCCGGATGCGATCTAGGGTTTGGCCCAAATGCCGCCAATTTAAATCTTCCTCGGTCAGGATCCGCTGTTTGATCGTGCTCCAGTTTGACTGAATTTCCCGTAGGCGATACCCCTTGATCAGGCCCCGTAAGACTAGCGGCATTTCCCAACCGTGGGTGACAATCGGGCGTAAGGTTTTGAACTGGGCTTCTAATGCTGGGGGAGGAGTCTTGACGGAGGTGGGCCAAATTTGCCGATATGCCAGCCAACTGGCCTGGAAATACTCCCGCAACCCATCACAGATCACCCCGTCAAAATCAAGGGCAAGGGTTCTGGCCTGGCAATTTATAAGATTAGACATTGCTCAAAAGCGAGGGACTGGGGCGGGAGGATTCGAACCCCCGAATGGCGGGACCAAAACCCGCTGCCTTACCGCTTGGCGACACCCCAACTTGTGCGCTTAAACATCCTAGCAAGTCCCCAGAGATTTAGACAAGGACTGATGGAGATTTTCGTCCACTTCACGAGCCTGCTCCTTGGGGATTGAAGGGAACCCTGGTTTTTCAAGGGGAACGGATCTTGGGATGACATCTTGTCTTAGGATAAATAAGGCCAGTCCTCACACCCAGCCTCAAACAATCTATGAAGTCCTATCTCGCTGCCGCTGTCCAGATGACCAGTTTGCCGGATCTTACTAAGAATTTAGCCCAGGCCGAAGAACTGATTGAATTAGGCGTGCGGCGGGGAGCTGAGTTGATTGGCTTGCCAGAAAATTTTTCCTTTTTGGGAGATGATACGGTCAAAGTCGCCCAGGCTACAGAAATTGCCAGCCAAACGGAACAATTTTTGCGGCGGATGGCCCAACGGTTTCAAATTACTCTCTTGGGGGGTGGCTATCCAGTCCCGACCGCAACGGGCAAAGTTTATAACACGGCCTTATTAGTTGGCCCCAATGGTCAAGAACTGGCCCGCTATCAAAAGGTTCATTTGTTTGATGTGGACTTACCCGATGGCAACATCTATCACGAATCTGGCACAGTCTTAGCTGGCTCAACCCTTCCCCCAGTCTATGCTTCACCCACCTTGGGCAATATTGGCTTATCCGTGTGTTACGATGTCCGGTTTCCAGAACTCTATCGAGCCTTAGTCAAAGCTGGCGCAAATGTTCTCTTTGTCCCTGCTGCCTTTACGGCCTTCACCGGCAAGGATCATTGGCAAGTCCTCCTCCAGGCCCGAGCCATTGAAAATACGGCCTATGTCCTGGCTCCGGCCCAAACGGGTCAACATTATGCCCGTCGCCAAACCCATGGCCATGCGATGATTGTGGATCCCTGGGGAACTATCCTTGCGGATGCTGGAGATCGGCCGGGTTTAGCGGTGGCTGCGATTGAACCTCTTCGCCTCGAACAAGTCCGCCAACAAATGCCCTGTCTCCAACATCGGGTTTTTTAGAGCCTTTATTGATTAACGGCTTGGAAGGCAATAACCTGGATGATAATGTAAATTACCGAGATGGCTAAACCACTGCCAAAGGCAATCCAACTCCAGAGTTTAGCTTTTTCGGAGGCTGCAATTGCGCCTGTGCGATCCCCGGCCGCCAGTTTGGTGTTGACTTGAGAGGCATAGACAATGGCCACAATTCCAAAGGGAATACAGCAGCAAACAGTGGATAAAATTGCAGGTACTAAGTAGTTGGGGACGGGTTGAGCGGCGGTCATAAACATTCCTTGAATTGAAGTTACCAGGTTCCCATTGGGGGATATCGCCACAGCAGCAATAGGCATTCGCCTCTCAATGTACTCCAGAGATAGGCCTAGTCTGAAAAATGCAGCGAAATTTAACCTTATGGCTGGATTACTTGAAAAGCCCGTCCTAGCTTACTCATCCTGATGGGGAAAGTTACCGGGAGGGGAGAGGGGTTTTTATTGGGTAAACATCGCTACAGTAGCCCACAGAATTGTTCATCTGTAAGGCCTGCATCCCGCACGATTTTAGCCATCGTATATGCATTGACAGGGTTGTGTCGCGGTATCGTCACGGTACGAACTCCATCAGTCATAACAATATGCTTACCCTGGCGAGCAATGTAAAAACCAGCTTTTTCTAGAGCGCGAACTGCCTTGAGATGATTAATGGCTGGTAACTTCGGCATAACTAGACAGCAACCTCAATCTCATAAACCGCAGCATCCTTAGCCTGTTCAGTTACAACTTCCAGATATTCACAGATCGCATCCTTGATATTTTCGAGGGCTTCTTCCTTTGTTTCTCCTTGGGAGCAACAGCCGGGTAAACCGAGCACCCAGACGCTAAAACCCTCCTCTGATTCATACAGGACAACTTTATATTTCATTAAGATCACTCCTGAGCTTGAAAAGCTTGACTATGACAATTTCTTTGATAGTCCACTCAATATATATGAGGATATTATGAGGGTCTCATTTCCCCGCCAGGAAGGCTCTATTGATCAAGCTGATGTCTAAATGCGCGGGTAATCGCTAATGAGCCGTTACTCATCCTGATGGGGAAAGTTACCGGGAGGGGAGAGGGGCATTACCTCGGGGTGGGCCATGCGGCCGGGCAAGGGTTGACGATTTTGCTGTAGGCCCTGAATGACTTCCCCTAAGGCTAACCCTTCTGGTAAACGGGGCCGGACTTCCCGCACCTTATGCCAAACGGAGCGCGACATCATCAGGGTATGCCCGGTCTGACTGGCCCCAACCTGTTCAAAAAAGGCTTCCCGCTCGGGTTGGTAATCCGTAGAAGTCAGGTAGAGAGGACTGCTGGGCCAGGCCTGGGTCAGACGGGAGATCTGAGAGAGCAACTCTGGATAGAGCCAGGTGTAGGCCGGATGAACGGTGAGTTGGGCCTGATGGGCTTGGTTGCCGTGGCGGGCTAATTCTACAGAATAATACCCAATGGCTGCTTTGCGTTGCGGCTCAAAAACATAGCCCTGCTGGGTTTGGGTCGCGCCCCAGAGGTTTTGTATACTACTGATCAAAAATTGTCCTACCCCCGCTTTGAAGTCGCAAATATGCCGATCAAACACTTGTCGAACCAGGGCCGGCATGGCCGCAGTATCCAGTTGGCAAAGCAGGGCGGCATCGGCATTGGTGGCAGGGAGAAGATTGGGTAGGTCTGGCTCATGGGCGGCGAGGCTAGCTAACTGTTCCGGGGTGATGGTCCAGTAGGTTAATTGGGCCAGAGGTTGAAAACCGTTATGGCGATACAGGCCCAGACCATCACTGTCACTAGCACTCACTTCCAACAACCAGGTGCGAGCTTCCCAAACCTTCGTAAAGCAATGGCGTAATAGCTGTGTCCCAATCTCTTGATTGCCGAATTCTGTCCCACCGGCCTGGGCCACTAACTGATCCACCTGCCAGGTTGTCCGATTTCTATTGAACGGGGATACCTGAATCGCCCCCAAGACCTGATCCCCTTTTTCTGCGACATAAACCCGCAAGGGTTGGGGGAGGTGATGGGGCATGAAACTAATCAGTTTGAGGGGGGCGTACCAATGCTGTAAAAACTGGCGATCACGATTCAGGCCTGGGAGTGTTGTCGGGGCCTGGGCGAACATTTCCAGGACAGTATCAAGGTCGCGATAGGCCAAGGGACGCAAATTGATTTCAGCGGATAGAGACATCTGGCGTAACACTGCTCCTGGCCATCACTACCCACTATCTTAAAGGGAATTTTTCAGCACCAGACATATCCGCCCCCATCTACTCCAATGACGACCAGGCCAAGGATACTGATCTTGTAAAACGTACTCATAATGACTATGATTAAGTCAAGGATCACCAAGCCACCCCTAGCCAGTTCAGGAGTTACGATCATGCGAATTTTAGATATTCCCTTAGCTGCCATCCGCCGCCCCCTCCGCCGAGACAATGATTCAGAGAAGGTCAGGGCCTTAATGGAGTCCATTGCAGCTATTGGTCAACAGGAGCCGATTGATGTCCTTGAGGTTGATGGGCAATATTATGGCTTCTCTGGTTGCCACCGCTACGAGGCCTGCCAACGTCTGGGCCAACTCACGATTCGCTGTAAGGTTAGGCGGGCTTCAGCGGCAGTCTTGAAATTCCATTTGGCTTAAGCATTCTCAATCCCAAGAGTTGCTGTCCCAGGCCTGGGCGCGGTAGATTACCTATAAGGATTCGGTTCGGCAAACTCTGACTCAACAGGTCAATTCCCCATGCCTCGCTCTCAGCGTAACGATAATTTTATTGACAAAACCTTTACGGTCATGGCGGATATCCTTCTTAAGGTTCTGCCGACCAACCGCCAATCGAAGGCTGCCTTTGCCTATTACCGCGATGGAATGTCCGCCCAAGGGGATGGTGAATATGCTGAGGCCCTGGAAAACTATGAAGAAGCCCTCAAGCTAGAGCAGGATCCCTACGACCGGAGTTTTATTCTCTATAATGTGGGGCTGATCCATGCCAGTAATGGAGATCACAATAAGGCCCTTGACTATTATCACCAGGCCTTGGACTTAAACCCCCGGATGCCCCAGGCCCTAAACAATGTGGCGGTGATTCTCCACTATTTAGGAACCCAGTCCGAAGAAGCTGAAGATTTAGAAACCGCTGAGCAATACTATGATAAAGCGGCTGAGTATTGGAAACGGGCCATTCAACAGGCTCCCAACAACTATATCGAAGCCCAAAATTGGCTGAAAACCACGGGCCGCTCCACTGCTGATGTGTTTTTCTAGGGTTGAGTAAGGATTGTCATGCTAACGGATGCAGATGTGAAAAAAGTCGCCCACTTGGCTCGCTTGGACTTGTCCGACTCCGAAATTGCCACCCTGACGACTCAACTCAGTGCCATTCTTGACTATGTCCAACAACTGGATGAACTAGAGGTCAGCAATATCGCTCCCACCACCCGGGCCATTGAAGTAAGTAATGTAACCCGCGTTGATCAACTCAATCCTTTCCCGAACCGGCCTGGCCTGTTGGCAATTGCTCCAGAAGCTGAAGATGAATTTTTCCGGGTTCCCAAAATCCTTGCCGATGCCGAATAGCAAGCTGGAGGTGATCACCGGATCACCGGCTCAATCTCTCTCAGGGATCAGGAGGGATTACGAATCGGGCCATTGTAGTCAATCGTAATCTGGGAGCCATCTAAGGCCACTGTAATCACACTTTCAATGGTCGGTTGAGCATTGGGGCTCCCACCTAAGAAGCTAAATGTCACGGTTCCGTTATCATTCAACACATATTTGGCCCGGTCTAAGCTAAACATGGACATATCTGGCCGATAGACCGATAGCCCACCATTGGCTTTAACGCCGGCTTGCCGGGCCAGATTCATCGCCCGTTGGATGCTGCGAATTTCCTCACCAATACTATTGCTCGTTCTATTGGGATTAGTCGTCTGGGGCCTGGGGGATTTGATCGGCCCGTTATAGTCAAGATTCACTTCTCGCCCATCACCACTTACCGTCACAATGGATTCTAACGAGAAGGGTTGATCGGGCTTGCCCCCTAAAAAGGTAAAGGTGAAGCTTCCATCAGCATTGAGTACAAAGGGAGATTGGGTGGCGATCCCAGACATTGCCGGTTCAGCCCGGTATTGACTCAGGCCCCCATTGGCTCGTTCTGCGGCCTGCCGTGCGAGGTTCATGGCCCGCTGCAAAAGTGGATTATCTACCCCAAATTGTCCGATGCCAGACGGCTGAGAATTCGCGCTGATCGGGCTGATCAGAGGGACAGCAGTGGCCACCAGTACGATTAAACCAAGCAGGGAAATTTTAATGGGCATTGAATCAATCTCCTTCCAAACAATCGTTACAGCCCTGATCGTCCTGAGCAATACCAGACCTATAGGCTACACCAGTTTATCTAGACTATTCCCAGTCGTAGGAGAGCAAAACCCAGCAAATTGGGGCTATATCTCTACGGGAACCTTATCCAGGCCCAGATCAGGACGGCCATACCCTCCAGGCCTGGGGCATAACTAGGATCGTGACCATAAAATGGGGACATTTTGTTCCAAATCATCGGTGGTCAGGTTTTAACTGAGGCGATAATCCAAGGCCCAGCGAGCGAGTTCAGTCCGATTTGTTAGCCCTGTTTTACCCAACATATTGCTGACATGGCTTTCCACCGTGCGTTGACTCACAACCAGTTGGTTAGCAATATCCTTGTTGGCTAATCCCTGGGCTACTAAACGCAGCACCTTTGTTTCTGTAGGTGTCAGCTCAATCCCCTCTGGTAAGGGCAAGGGGCCAGGAACCTCCAGATTGGCGGCTTGGAGTTGCTTAACCCGTTCCGATTGTTTTAATGAGGCTTCAATTTGGGCTACTAATTCCTCAGGCTCAAAGGGCTTAACCATATACACATCAGCCCCGGTATTTAAGCCCATGACCCGATCTTCCGTTTGCCCTTTTGCTGACAAAAACAAGACCGGTAGCCATTTAATGTTTTCCTGTTCCCGGACGTGACGGACAAAATGATACCCATCCATTTCTGGCATCATCACATCACAGATAATCATGTCCGGCGTTTCATGTTTTAACACCTGTAAGGCTTCCCGCCCTTGAGCCGCCGTCAGTACCCGATAGCCCTTCAGTTCTAAATAATCTTGAACTAACAGAACTAAGTTGGGATCGTCATCGACTAATAAAAGGGTTTTACAGGCCAGGCCTGGGGAGGAATCCATGGCTAATCCAAACAAATTATCCTGAGTTTATTCTAGGGCCTGGTTTTCTAAAGTAGGAGCCACAAAAAATCCTAGAGTTCTCGTCTCAGATGATTGCCGTTGCGCCAGAGTGGGGACAGACTCTCGAATCCGAGCCACTAACTGTACTGTTGTTGCATCATAAATCTGGGTCAGAATTTTTGGATAGAGACCAATGCCAATAATTGGCACTAACAAACAGGCAATGATAAAGATCTCACGCGGTTCAGCGTCCACTAGTTCTTCATGGTTGACCAGTTCCTTGTTTTCTGGGCCATAAAAAATCTCCCGGAGCATTGAGAGCAAGTAAATCGGGGTCAAAATCACGCCCACCGCCGCCAAGAGAACCACCACAATCCGAAATGTCAGACTATAGGCATCGCTAGTAGCAAAACCGACAAAGACCATCAATTCTGCCACAAAGCCACTCATCCCCGGCAACGCTAAAGACGCTAGGGAACAAGCCGTAAACATGGCAAAGATCTTAGACATCTTTTGGCCAACCCCCCCCATTTCTTCAAGGATTAGGGTATGGGTTCGGTCATAGGTTGCGCCCACCAAGAAGAACAAGCTCGCTCCAATCAAGCCATGGGAGACCATTTGTAAAACTGCCCCACTCATCCCCAAACTTGTAAAGGAGCCAATCCCAATCAGAACAAAGCCCATGTGGGAAATCGAAGAATAGGCAATCTTGCGTTTGAGATTCCGTTGGGCATAGGAAGTCAAGGCCGCATAGACAATATTGACAACTCCAAGGATAATCAACACTGGCGCAAATTTAGCATGGGCCCCTGGCAACATTTCCACGTTCATCCGAATTAGAGCATAGCCCCCCATTTTGAGGAGAATCCCCGCTAACAGCATATGGACTGGGGCTGTGGCTTCACCGTGGGCATCCGGCAACCAAGTATGGAGCGGTACAATTGGTAATTTCACCCCATAGGCAACCAGGAACCCGGTATAGACCAACAATTGAAAGCCCAGGCCATAATCCTTCAGAGACAAGGTGTGCATATCAAAGGTGGTTATATCCCCATAGAAAGCCATGGCAAAGGCGGCCACCAGGATAAATAGAGAACTGAGGGCTGTATAAAGAATAAATTTGGTTGCTGCGTATTGCCGTTTTTTACCGCCCCAAATTGCCAAAAGCAAATAGACCGGAATCAGTTCTAATTCCCAGGCCAGGAAGAAGACCAACATATCCTGCACAGCAAAAACTGCAATTTGACCGCCATACATCGCCAGGATAATGAAATAAAACAGCCGCGGCTTAAAGGTTACAGGCCAGGCTGCCAGAGTTGCCAACGTGGTGACAAATCCAGTCAACAGCACCAAGGGCATAGAAATTCCATCTACTCCCACAGACCAGCGCAAGCCAATTTCTGGAATCCAGTCGTAGGCTTCGACCATCTGGAGGCCCGTACCATTGAGATCGTATTGGGTTGTAAAGGCATAGATGATCAAGACAAAATCAATCAGGCCAATCACCAGGGCATACCAGCGAATCGGTCGCCCTTTGCCATCGGGGTCAGGAATAAACGGAATCGCTGCTGAAGCCAGAAGCGGAAATAGGATGATGGTAGTCAACCAGGGGAAGTCAGTCATAACAAAAATCCAAAGCTCCTTGGCAATCCGACTCTAGACGCGGCTCAAAGGTAATGCTGCATCAATAAATTAGAAGTAATTTTCAAAAAAGGCAGGGGGTTGCAGAAAAATTTAATAATTCCTCAAAATGGGAAGGAGAAAATGACAAAGCCCAGCACCGCCAGGAAAATAATCAGGGCATAGAACTGGGCCCGCCCATTTTCAAAGTATTTCAAGCCCTCGCCGGTAATCATGGTGACAAAGCCGGTTAGGTTAACAACTCCATCCACGACGTTGTAATCCACTTCCAAGACTTGCCGGGCAATCCGCCGTACTCCCTGGACAAAGACGGCATCATACAGTTCATCAAAATACCACTTGTGCAAGGAAAACTCATAGAGGGGCTTAATTTTCTCGGCAATGGCCGCCGGGCTAATTTTCCCTTGCAGGTACATCAACGCAGCCACCGTGATCCCAATTAGGGCAATCCCGACAGAAGCCCCACCCAAGACATAAAACTCGGTCAAATCTTCAACCACGAGGGATTCAATGATTTCTCCAGGGGCATGGATAAACCCTTCAAAGTAGTTATGAAAGGGCGTACCCACCAGGCCAACCAAAATCGAGGGAATCGCCAGCATCACCAAAGGTAAGGTCATCGTCCAAGGGGATTCATGGGGTTTACCGCCACCGTGACCATGGGCCGCCTCATGATCCAATTCTTTGGGATTCATTGCTCCCGGCCCAAAGGCAATCCCGCGAAACTCGCCTTCAAAGGTCATGAAGTACATCCGAAACATATAAAAAGCAGTCACGCCGGCCGTTAACCAAGTCAAGACCCACATGGCCGGATTCGCAGCAAACACGGCTCCGAGAATTTCATCCTTAGACCAAAACCCAGCAAAGGGGGGAATCCCAGAAATTGCCAGACAACCGATCAAAAACGTGGCCGAAGTGATGGGCATATATTTCCGTAAGCCCCCCATCACCCGCATATCCTGAGCCAAGGCCGGATCATGACCGACAGCGGCTTCCATGCCATGAATTACCGAACCCGATCCCAAGAACAACATCGCTTTGAAATAGGCGTGGGTCATCAGGTGAAACAGGCCCGCCGTATAAGCCCCCACACCCATGCCCATGACCATATAGCCGAGTTGGGAAATGGTGGAGTAGGCCAGGCCCTTTTTAATATCGTTCTGAGTCAGGGCAATGGAGGCTCCCAGAAAGGCGGTAAAGGCTCCAGTCCAAGAAATCAGCGTCATCACGGAAGGAATTTCTTCAAACACCGGGAACATCCGGGCAATGAGAAAGACACCCGCCGCCACCATCGTTGCCGCATGGATCAAAGCTGAAATTGGGGTGGGCCCTTCCATGGCATCCGGGAGCCAGACATGGAGTGGAAATTGGGCAGACTTGGCCACCGGCCCTAAGAACACCAGAACTGCTAATAATGCTGCCACCGCCGGATTCAAGACCCCGGAACTGGTTAACTCCTGTAGCCGCTCGCCAATCACGCCAAAGTCAAAACTGCCCGTGGCCCAGAACAGGCCCAGAATCCCCAGCAGCAAACCAAAATCCCCGACCCGATTGGTGACAAAGGCTTTTTGGGCGGCTTCGGCGGCACTTTTGCGGTCATACCAGAAACCGACTAGGAGATAGGAACACATCCCCACCAATTCCCAAAAGATATAAATCTGGATCAGGTTAGGGCTAATCACCAGGCCCAGCATCGAGGAACTGAACAAGCTTAGGTAGGCATAAAACCGCACATATCCCGGATCGTGGGCCATGTAGCCATCGGTATAAATCATCACCAGCAGAGCCACGGTCGTCACCACCACCAGCATCAACGCCGTTAAGTGATCAATGGTGTAGCCCATAGAAAGGTGGAAGGTTCCCGCTGCCGCCCAGTCAATTAAATGTTCATAGGGGGCATGGCCCTGAAGTTGGCTGACAAAGATCGCAATCGAGTAGGTCATCGCTACCCCCAGCAGCGCAATAATCACTGCCGCATTGATTTGGCGAAGTTTGTTAACGGTTTGATTAAAGGAAATCAGCCCAACACCGACCAGCATCGCCCCAACCAGAGGCAAAACAGGGATTAACCAGGCGTATTCGTAAAGCGGTTCCATGCCAGCAACCTATTGATTATTCTTTGGAATGTCGTTTAAAGTAAGCACGACCGCTAACATTGTGGCATATCCCTACCCGTAGTCTGTCAGTCAAACCGACTACATTTAAGGATCAAGGAATAAGGATTGTCCGAAAATAATCTTCTGTTTAGATTTCAGAGTATAAAATTAACTTTCTGCCTCCTGGCAATTCTGCTAAAACAATCACCCAGGCCATGTAAACACTTGAACAAATATCACTCTAGAGCCGATAAGTACTGACATTCCAAGCCTCTAACTCGGGCAATTGACTCAAAATCTCGGTCACAATGCACCAAAATCAGATCATGCTCCAAGGCAAGCTGGGCAATACAACAATCGATAATGCTTCTCACGGTATAGCCAACTCGCCGCAAATCGTAGTAAATTCGGGCTGCTCCAACCCAAGAGGAGTCCTTCATCTCAATATAATTTTGCCCATCCAGGTAGGCTGTTAATAATTGCCACTCCCGCTTGTCTTTACAACCCACCAATAATTCAGTCTGAATCAGGCGGCTAAGGTAATAAGGCTTTTCTTGAACCATAGCCTGGAACGTTGCCTTGGCAGAACTTGGACGATTCCGAAGAACTGGAACCAAAACAGATGTATCAATCAGAAACATGACGGTCGGCACGCAGCGATTTGTAATCGTAATCTGGCGCAAATTCAATCTGACCGCTTAAGTCCAAGAGATTTAATTTTTTCCGACTGCGAATCAGTTCCTTGAGGGCCAGATTGACCAATTCTTTTTTGGTGCGGACTTGGGTAAGGCGAAAGGCTTCTGCAACCAGTTCTTCGTCAAGATCAATGTTGGTTTTCATTGCATGTGTGCCAAATGTACAACAGTAAACACATTCTATATTTTGTCTAGCAGGGGTGTTATTCCTGTAGTCTTTGGGCAATGCGTAATTTAGCTGAACGGGCGCGGGGGTTGAGGGATAGTTCCTCTGGGCCGGCGATGATTGGCTTTTTCGTTATGACATTTAATAGTAGCGAGTCGCGAAAAGCATACTTGACAATCCGATCTTCCAAGCTGTGAAAACTAATGATCGCAATGCGGCCACCGGGTTCGAGCCAGTCAGGGGCGAGATCAAGAAAGGCCTTAAGAACATCCAATTCCCGATTCACGGCAATCCGCAGGGCCTGGAAAACACGGGTAGCAGGATGAATTTTTTGGGAACCCCGCTTGGGTACGGCATGGGCGACAAGATTTGCCAGTTGAGTTGTGGTTCTTAGTGGGCGTTGGGCAACGATGCGGCGGGCAATTCGGTAAGAAAAGCGTTCTTCCCCCAGTTCATAAAAAATATTGGCTAACTCTTTTTCACTGAGGGTATTGATTAAATCGGCGGCGGTGGTGGCCTGGCCTGGGTTCATGCGCATATCTAAGGGGGCTTCATAGCGAAAACTAAAGCCGCGTTCGGCCTGGTCAAATTGGGGCGAACTGACCCCGAGATCCGCAAAAATCCCGGCAAACTTCAGATCGCCAGGCCGGAAGTCACTGAAATTTCCCTGCCAAAAATTTACTTGCTGTGGATAGGAACTCAAGCGGGCCTGGGCGGCTGTGATGGCCTTGGGATCTTGGTCAATGGCTGTAATGTTGATGTCTGGACAAGCCTCTAGGAGTAACAGGCTATGGCCGCCCCCGCCAACTGTGGCATCTAAGTAGTGGGACTGGGGTTTGGGAGTCAAGGCAGTTAAAAGGGCTTGGGCCAGAACGGGTTGATGGACGAAGTTAGAGGTGGACGGTGGGTCAGTCATCACATTTTTTGCATGGGGCGCGGGGCCTGGGCGTAGTTAAGGCTATGAGCTAGTACTGTATCCCGAATCCTGAGGGGGTAACTCAATCGCTCAATCTGAGAAAATTCTGGATTATTTTTCTTTTCTATTTGGCTGGAGTGAGAAACCGTGAGTGAACTTTCCCCCCTATCTTTAGCCCCCACCACTGCCGCTGATCCGACCCTGCTCCAGGCCTGGCAACAGGATATTGAAATCCGGGATCAACTGGTCAAACAACTTTCAGAGGAAATGTATCGGTTGATGGTGGCCAAACCAGAGCTATTTCTGCAATTCTACCAGGCCCGCCATGAAGCTCAACAAGTCCAATTCCTGACCGAGGAAACCCTCCAACAACTGAGGGAACTGCAACAGCAAGCCCTGGCCCTAGGGGATCAAATTACCTTTTACCAATCCCAAATTGAAGACCGCGATCAAGAAATTCAGCAGCGTGATCAGGAAATTCAGCGACTCCAAGGCTCTTTGCACGAATTTCACGAGCGCAATCAAATGCTGGAAAAAGTGATCCAGGAAATGCCGGAAGTTTATCGTCAGAAGTTCTCCCAACGGTTAGAGCAAGTCAAGACCAAAATGGAGAGTTTGCAATCTGAAAATCACCGCCTCCAGGCCCAGGTGCGGCAACTCCAAAGCCAAAATACCAATGGTCAACGTCATGGCCTAAATTTGGATTTACCCGGAATTCCAGTATTAAGACCGGGTCGTCTGATGCCAAGTTTGGGCTAGTCATGGTCAATTTGCCAAATACAAGAACGGTGTGTCCTCAGATTGAATTAATTGAATTAGTGGTCAATCCAGCGGCTGGGACTGATAACGCACCCTTGGAAATCACTCGCGCCCAACTAACATCCCTGGTGATACCGGCCCTGCACGCCCAAGGCCTGGATGTGATAGTTAGGGAGTCGGGAGAGCCAGCCCTAGAACAATTCCCCCCCTCAGTTAGACTGCCTTTGACCTGGGCCGGAGAGACTGAAGATGCTGATCTGGATCAAATTTTGGCACTTTGTCAGGACTGGCCTGGGTTACAGGGGATTCTCAAGCAAGCGGGGTTTTTAACTGGGCCTGGGGATCATTGGTTACCTGTTGCCTCAACGGAAAAGGGTTTGCTGTACGGTGAACTCATTGGTCAGGGGCAAGATGGCCATTATTTCCAACCCATTCATGTCCCAGATAAAATTCGCCAACCCCTTTATTACCTGACCCAATACCTGTTAAGGGAATTGAATGTCCCGTTCCGAGGCTGTTGTCTGGTGCAGGTGGGCTGGATTGAGGGGGAGCTTTGTTTTGATCGACTTTGGCCGTTCCCGATTCAACCGGCGTTGGCGAGCTTGGGAGTCCAGTCTCCAGATCTTTTTTATGTTCACTATCTTTGTTGCCAGGGTTTGCCCCTCAAGGATTTACGGATTCAGGGCCAGGCTCCCTATGGTGAGTTGGCCGACCTGAGTTGAAAGTTGTGGACAGCTTAGGAGTGGGGTTCACCAAAGAGGATGACTGAGCAGGGTAATTCTTTCACGACTTGGGTGGTAATGTCACTCACAGCCAACCCTCCGGTTGTTCGCCGCCGAATTGAGCGCATTAAGACTAAATCCCGACTGGCGGCCTGGCAAAGAATGGCACTGGCAATATCGGATTCAGCCACGGTTTGAATATCAATACAGACAGGGCGGCTATCCGGTGGCAAAATCCGGGCTAATTCTGCCTCAAACTGGGTCATCTGTTCACTGGGAATACCGGGTAAACAAACATGGAGGAGAGTGACATCGGCTTGACTGGCGGCAGCTAAGGCCTGGGCAAAGCCAACGATTCTCAGGGTTGGGGCCGTGAGGTCTCGGACTGGAACAAGGATGGATTGAATATTCTCCGGTTCATCCAAAAGACGAGTAATGGCCACAGGACAATGGGCTGACCAAAGAATGCTATCAATGACGGTGCCAAACAGCCGTGCTCGCAAACCCGTTTTTTCCGACCAACCAACAATAATTAAATTGCTATTTTCCTCCCGACTCAGGCGGGTAATCCCCAGGGGAACATCATCATCAATCCGTAGCTGTGGCTCTAGGGGAACGGCATAGGCTTGGCCAATTTCCACGGCCCGCCGTAAGAGTTTTTGGCCCCGTTGCAAGCTGGTTTCCAGGCCTGGATCATCCATGTGAACAGCCGCCCGGGTAACCACTAATGGGACAACTCGCCCCTGTTCATGGCGGGCCAACAACGCCGCTAGTTGAATTAAGGAGCGTTCTGTTTGGGGGTTCTGGACTGGGACAATCACAGTGAAAGGGGCAGAGTCATCTGTCTCCCCCTCTAAACCAGCTGTATCCCGCCACAGTTCATCAACCGTATCAGTTTCTGGTTGTGGCACAGGAATCCGACTGGCCACCCGTGAGGTGATCAATGGCCCCAGAATGGAGGTGACGACCATCAAAACAATCACACTATTCAAAATATCCTGGGTCAAAATTCCCTGTTGATATCCGACTAGGGTAGCCGCTAAGGTGGCCGCCACTTGGGGCAAAGACAAAGACCACATACTGAGCATTTCTACCCGGCTGTACCGATAAATCACACTTGCCAACCAGGCCGCGACGAATTTACTGCCAATCAAACCACCCACAATGGCCAGGGTTAGGCCCCAAGAACTGAGGGTTTTTAGAAAAGCGGGGAGGTCAATCAGTAAGCCCATATCAATGAAAAAGAAGGGAATAAACAGCACCCCACCAACAAACTCCACCTTCTCCTTAACCGGACTTTCCCCAATCACATCATTAACGGCCAGGCCGGCCAAAAATGCCCCGACAATTTGCTCAATGCCAATCACCTGCGCACCCACGGAGGCCACAAACAAGGCTAAGAGAACAAATAAAAACTGGTTCCCCTCATTGTCTCCTGAGCGTCTAAAAAACTCTTTCCCGACCCGATCAATGCCCCAAAGGACTGCCACCGAATAGACTGCCAAGGCCACCAGTAGCAGCATTAAGCTCCAAGCCGTAAAGTTTCCGGCCGCAATCCCGACGCAAATGGCTAAAACTAACAGAGCGGCTGTATCCGTAAAAATTGTCGCCCCAATCGTGACGGTAATGGCTTCGTTTTGCACAACCCCCAATCGACTGACAATGGGATAGGCCAACAGGGTATGGGAGGCAAACAAGGAGCCGATCAATAACGCCCCATTCCAGCCAAACCCAAACCAGCGTCCGACCAGCATCCCAGTTATTAAGGGGACAATAAAGGTCAAAAAGCCAAAGCCCATGGAGCGATTGCGGGTTTTCCGAAATTGGCTCAGATCAATCTCCAGGCCCGCCACAAACATTAAATAGATTTTGCCCACCCCTGAGAGCAGCACCATTGTTTCAGTTTTGTGATTAAGAAACTGGAGACCACTGGGGCCAAGGATCACACCTGCTAAGAGTAACCCCACCAGGCCTGGGAGCTTGATCCGCTCAAAAATCGGGGGAATCGAGAGACTGACAGCAATGAGAATTGTAAAAATAAAAACTGGATTATCGAGTAGCACAAGTCCCCCAGAACAAATTGCCCCAGGCCTGAGTATAGCCAAGGAATTGAGCGTCCTTAAATTCCCAAGTTTGCTGTGATCCCAATCCTGGCATTGGCCACCGATGGGATTCAGTTGGCCAAGGCGGTTAAGGTGCAGGTGGTGGTCAAAAGAACGTCATAGTTGTCTAATAAATCAAAAAACTTGGCCTGGTCAAAGCTGCGGGGATCACTGCGGGCCCCATCCCGATCCACATCCTTGTGACTGACAATCCGATCCGGTTGAACTCTTGTCCGGGCCACCAACCAGGCCAAGGAGCGATATTGGGCATCCGTATAGCCACTGTGATAATCCCTCTCATTCATGCCATCGGCCGGGGTTTCTAGGGAAATGTGGTAGGCAAAATTATTCACAGAGGAGGGGACTTTGGTACTACTTAAAACCGATTCCCCATTGAACTCAGAATTCCCTGCCCCATAGGCGCGCGCCTCCGGTGGAACGACATAGACCACTGTCCCATCTAAGCCAATCATTGTGTGGTAGCTCACTTGGTCAGCATCGCGGGGATTATAGGCCTGAAACAAACTGAGGGCACTGTCAATGGTTCCCACCGTTTCATGGAGGACAATCAGGAGGGCATTATTGACTGGCCGACCTTGAATGTCTTTGGTGAGCCTTGGCCCGTAATTAGTGGCATCCGCTTTTTTCCAGATTTCCTTGGGGTGATATTTGGGGAGTTGGCGGGCCAGGTCTTGGGGACGGGGGATCGGACTTGACTGAAGTGGGGGACAGGCCAGGCCGGGTTTAATCACTCCCGTATTCACCGCCGGGACATATTCATTCATCACCGCTGTGATCTCGGCCTGGAGTTGGGCTTGGTGTTGAGCGTGGACTTTCTCTGCCAGATCTCGCTGCCCCTGGAGGAGGACGACAATCGCCAGCATCGCCAAGAAGAAACTGAGACTCCAGAGCATTTGTTTTTTGATCATTGCCGTCTAACCGGATTGCAACTCACACCTTAAATAACCAGTAAACCTAAATTTGCCGGCCCGGCCTGTGTGGTAGCAGACAGTTTGTCCAATTGGCAGTAGCAGATTTTTACCCCAAAGGCCAGAACTTTCCCTATCCAGAACCACCCGCCGTAAGCTCCCAGAAAATCACTTAAAGTTAAGTAATGTGACACACCTTTAATCTATCTCCCCTCCAAGGCAATTCTGTGCAAGAAGATTTCCGACTCATTATTGATCTGGTGACGGTGTTAGGGATTGCGGCCATCGGCGGCCTCCTTGCAGCCCTACTGAAGCAACCGACCCTTTTGGGTTATTTAATTGGGGGCATGATTGTTGGCCCGGCTGGCCTGGGTTGGATTAAGGAAGTCGTCCAAGTCGAAACCCTGGCCCAATTTGGGGTCGCTTTTTTACTGTTTACCTTGGGGGTCAGCTTTTCCCTGAGTGAAATCAAGAAAGTCCAGGGTATTAGCTTAGGGGGGGGTATTCTCCAAATCCTCCTCACTATTTTGGTCACAACTGGCATTTCCCTCTGGGTCGGCTGGGTTAATTCTCCCCAGGAGGGTGTTTTTCTCGGGGCCATTTTATCCCTCTCCTCCACGGCTGTGGTTTTGCGGAGTTTGATGGACAGCAATAGCACCAATACCCCGCCCGGTCAGGTAATGTTGGGCATTCTGGTGGTGCAGGATCTGGCGGTGGGTCTGATGTTAGCCGTACTACCGGCCTTGGATAAACCCCCAGAGGAGTTGGGGATTGCCTTGGCCTGGGCCTTAGTTCAAATTGCCCTGATTGCTGGGGGAGCCGTAATTGCCGGGATCTGGCTCATTCCCCCCTTGTTACGGTTGTTGGCCCGGACCGAGAGCCGGGAATTATTCTTGCTTGGAGTGGTCGCGCTCTGTTTGGGGATCGCCCTATTGACAGATCGCCTCGGCCTTTCGATTGAAATTGGGGCCTTCATTGCGGGGCTGATGATCTCGGAGGTGGAGTATGCCGATCAGACCCTTTCCTATGTGGAGCCGTTACGGGATATTTTTGCCACCCTCTTTTTTGCCGCCATTGGGATGTTGATTGACCCGGTCTTTCTCTGGAATCACTGGGAGCTAATTCTGGGCCTGGTGGCCTTGGTGATTATTGGCAAGTTTTGTATTATCACCCCCATCGTCAAGCTGTTTGGCTATTCCTGGAAAACGGCCTTGATTACGGGCATCGGCCTGACCCAAATTGGGGAATTTTCCTTTGTCCTGGCTAGTGAAGGACAATCCCTCGGCCTGGTGTCGCGGCAAGTGTATCTGCTGATCCTGGGGACAACAGCGGTGACATTAATCGTGACTCCCTTTCTCTTAAAAGCCGTACCCTTATTGATGGGGTTACCTTGGTTCCAGGCCTGGTTTCAGAATGATGATCGGGTGATTGAAATGGGTGAAACCGAATTACCGCAACAAAATCACCTCATTGTCTGTGGCTATGGACGCGTTGGGCAGAGTATTGTCCAACTGTTACGGGAACAAAATTATCCTGTCTTGGTGATTGATCAAAGTGAAGAGGCGATTCAGAAACTCCGCCAGACGGATATTCCCTATCTCTATGGCAATGCCTCTAGCCCGACCGTATTAGAAAAAGCGGGTGTCTCCCAGGCCTTGGGGATGGCCATCGCTCTTTCCGACAGCATGAGTACCCGGTTATGTCTCAAACGGGGATTGGAATTTGCCCCAGAGTTAGATGTGATTGTCCGGGCCAATCAAGACAAAGACATTGAACTGCTCTACCAACTGGGGGCGCGGGAAGTGGTGCAGCCGGAGTTTGAAGCCAGCCTGGAACTTGCGGCCCATTTGTTGTTTAGCTTGGGCCTATCTGAGCCAAAAATTCAGCGGCAAGTCCAAAATATTCGCAACCGACACTACCAAGATTTACGGGGAGAACGCTCGGCCATGTTGGTTTCCCGTGAACTTCGCCAGGCCGCGCGCGACTTAAATAGCCAATGGCAGACCTTAGCCGATAACTCCCCAGTCCTGGGCATGAGTCTCAAGGATATTGAACTGCGGCAATTGACGGGGGCAACTTTGTTAGCGGTGATGCGAGCCGATGGAACCGAAATTGACTACCCCGGCGGGGAAACAGAACTCCAGGCCGGTGATCGCTTGTTGATTACAGGGCAACCCACTGAGATTAAAGCGGCCCAGGCCCTCTTTAGTGAACCGACCCCATTCGTCACGCCAATTCTCAACGGTGGCCATGGGAATGGGGATGTCATTGCCAATTTGTGGCTGATGTTACCGCCGGATAGTGCTGGGATTAATTGTCCCTTAGGAGAGGTGGGGTTGCCCCAGGGAGTCATTGTCCAAGCCCTGCGCCGTGATGGGATCTTTTCGATGCTACCCAATGCCGACATCATTCTTGAGGGAGGGGATCGCCTCCTACTGCGGGGGCCAGTGAATGATTTGACCCTAGCTGGGGATATTCTCACAGCCCGATCTGTTTTGCTGGCATCCCCCCAATTGGAAGCCGTCTAAAGGATCACTCAGTCACCTAAATTGGGAAATACTGCGGCTCAATGCCTGGTCCAATCAGGAGTAGAGAATTTTCCTTCATCAGTTCCCATTTTTCCTGGGGGTTAAAGGGTTCCGAGGCAATTTGTACCCCCCCTGGATTTTGCCAATAGAGGGTTGGGATGGGTTCAGGATTACCGCAGCGGGCGGCGAGGAGATAGTTACCATCGGTGACAACCATATTTAAGGCCACTCGAACTCCATTGGCTTCAGCTAGTTCTAGTACTATGCGGAGGGTTTGGCGGAGGGCCATAATTGGGGAAAGTTGGGGATTCGAGACCATTTCACTGCAAAATAGGGCAAACAGATGTTCAGAATCTGTAGTTCCCTCAATCAGGGCATAGGATAAGTCGTTGAGGCGATTGCGAATGGGGCGATAGAGGCTCTGCCGGAAGTTTTCAATAAAACCGTTATGAATACCTAACCAGCGGCCCCAGCGAAAGGGTTGGGAATTACTCAGTTGTACCGCTTGCCCAGGGGTGGCACTTCTGACACTGGCCAGAACACAGCCGGACTCCACAAAGCGGGCTAAATGCTCTGTGAAATTTAAATCACTCCAAATCGGGAGGACTTGCCGATATAAAAACGGTTCTACGGCCTGGCGGGGATGATACCAACCGACTCCAAAGCCATCGGCATTCAGTAAGCCTACGGTCATCTCACGGGGTAAGTAGCTTTGGACTAGGAGAGAATGCTCTGGGATTAATATTAAATGTTCAAGACTGCGAACCGGCCCCAAATAGGCTAAGAGACGACACATAGCAGGCAAAACTCCAGGGGGACTAACTTTAATTATGGGGGCTACCCTTGCACAAGGCTGGATCCTGGCTCAACCTAGTAAGGCTCACCGTTGTTAGGGGTTGGGTTGACCGGGGGCTAATTTAAGTCATTCAAAGATAATGCTGATCACTATACTAAAGGTTTCATCGTGGTAGTCGGCCCGATTAAGGCAATGGATAGATGGACTCTCTGTTTGGGATGTCATCCTGCTGACTAGAGCCTGGAATCCCCTGACTGTTAGGTTAGAGAAAGTTAATTTGGTTGATCCATGTGCTGATCGACCGGAATCAAGATTTGGTTTAATTGCACTCCTGCGAGATTTTAATCCTATGCCCCTGATTGTGCCCCCTTCACTGCCCGCCCGTAAGTCCATTGATGCCAATATCTGGTTAGCCCTTGTTGGGGGCCTGGTGGGGACGGTGATTATTTATGCGATCCTGATCCCGTTTCAGACGAGTTATATTGGGCAGTTGCTGTTTAATCGGGGTTGGACTCAGCCCGTGGTGATTTTGTTTGCCCTCTTAGTGGCGATTTTTACTCTCCTCAAGTGGATGCGAGTCCTAGTCGAGGAGCGGGCCCTGAGGCAGGCCTGGATTCCCGGAAATTTTCCGATCCAATCCCCGACCGATGAGCAACTTTGGGATTTTCAACAAACTCTGAGTAAACGCCGGGCGGTTTTGCCGATTCGTTGTGCCCGGATTTTGGGAGCTTATATGCAGGGGCAAACCCGAGAAGCCGCTGCCGAGATGGCCTTGGATGATGGGGCCGCAGCCAGTGCCGCTTCGGAGAGTTCCTATACCTTGCCGCGAGTTTTGGTCTGGGCAATTCCACTGCTGGGGTTTATCGGTACTGTCGTTGGGATTAGCCAGGCCGTGGATGGATTTTCTCGCTTTCTCCAGGCCGCCCAAGAGGTGGATCAAATTAAAGAAGGGATTGGCAGTGTCACAACTGGGTTGGCTGTAGCCTTTGATACAACCCTGCTGGCCCTGGTGCTGAGTGTCTTGGTGATGATTCCCCTGGTGATGGTGGAGCGACTGGAATCCCAGTTATTGCTGAATATGGACAGTTACATCAATGACTTTGTGTTGGGGCGCATTAGCGGGACTGGGGCGGAAACAGCCGGGCCCAGTTTGGGGGTAGAGGAGTTACGGCAAACGGTACAGGAGGTCTTACGGGCAGAGTTACCGGGCCTGGAGGAAAAAATTGTCCCCCTGCCCGAAAAACTCGAAACGGTCTTAAATCAGTTTGGGCGACTTTCCCAGGCCTTGGCCAATGACCGCAAGCAATTTTTAGCCACCTTAACGGAAACTCAGGAAACCCAGGCCCAGGCCCTCGAGCAACTGTTAGCTCAATTTCATCATCAAGGGGCATTACTCCTGGAGACAATGCAGCAGGGACAGGTGGAAGCTTCTAGTAAAATCACCAGTCAAGCCGCTGAAGTGGCCCAAGTTCTTGCTCAAACCAATCAAATTTTGCAGCAGCGATTGGAGGTGATTACTTCCCTGGATGGAGCCTTAAAAACCCTAGCGGATACGGGGAGTTTACAAGGGGTATTGAAGGATCTAGAGGTAACTTTAATTCAACTCCAACCCACCCTCCAGCAACTTTCCCAACCGCGGCGTGTCACCCTGGTTGAACAGGCCTGGGATCACAACAAATCCTAAGCCTTAGCATTGCCTAATCCTGCCCGATCTATCTACCTGAAACCTCACCGAAGGTCTTGATGAATTATGCCCCGCCGCCATCACGCTCCTGAACTGGATCTCTTTCCATTCCTGTCTGTCTTGGCCTGTACCATTGGCACGCTGATTCTGATGGTGGTGGTGATCAGTACCAGCAGTCTGCAAAAAGACCGGAGTAATGTCCAAATTTTGGCCCGGGAAACCGCCCAAGGTGAAAAAACGCCCCGTTATGTTGAATGTCTGGCCAAAGGAGTCTTGATTCATCCCCAAAGAACCCTGGTTCCCACGGCCCAACTGGATAGCCCCACCGCTGCCTTTACTAAACTCGTCAATCAGATCAAAAGTCGTCCATCGGAATATATTATCGTTGCGGTGCGCCCCGATGGCTTTGACTGCTTTGAAAAAGCGCGGGCCGTGGTGGAGCAAGCCGGGGTGGCCATTGGTTTTGAACCCTTTAATGCGGATTGGAAACTTTGTTTGAAGCAACCCTGCCAATGATGTCTGCCCCCCCCGCAACCCCTCCCAGGATTCATGTCCTTTCCCCCCAAGTGACAGCCATCATGGCGGCTGGGGAAGTCATGGATGATTGGGGAGCCGTGGTGCGGGAATTAATTGAAAATGCCCTAGATGCCCAGGCCCAACGGATTCAACTCCATTTAGATGTATCCGGCCAGTCCCTGGAAATTACCGATAACGGTTGGGGAATGAGTTGGGCTGATCTCCAAGTCTGTTGTTTGCCCCATAGCACCAGTAAAGCTCCCGCCGATCAGGGCTTGCCCGCTGTTCAGACTCTCGGATTCCGGGGTGAGGCTCTCCATAGCTTGGTACAGGTGGGCACAGTCACCATTGCTAGTCGAGTCAATCCCCAAGAGCCAGGCTGGTGCGTTGTTTATAACAGTCAGGGACAGGTAGAACAGATTGAGACTATTGCTATGGCCCCTGGGACAAAAATCACGGTCAAAAACCTCTTCCAGGCCTGGCCCCATCGTCAGCATCCCCCCAACTTACGAGACCTGCAACGGATCATTTATCAAGCCGCCCTTTGCCATCCCCAGGTGACTTGGCAAGTCCATAATGGCCCGCGGGCCTGGTTCCAGTTGAGTCCTGGTCAAACTGCTCAGGATATTCTTCTCCAAATTTTCCCCCACCTCCATCCCGGCGATCTCCAGGCCTGGCAGTCCCCCCAATTAGAGTTAGCCATTGGCAGACCGGATCGGTATCATCGGCGGCGGCCGGATTGGGTCTTGTTAGCGGTGAATGGACGCTGTGTGCAATTAAAAGGGAACTTGGGCCAAGAACTCCAACAAACCCTGCTCCAGGCCTGGGAACGGACTTTGCCGCGCCATCGTTTCCCCCTCTGTTTTGCCCATTTTCAGATCCCTAGTGAACAGGTAGATTGGCATTGTCATCCAGGGAAGCAGGAACTCTATGTGGCTCATCCCCAGGCCTGGCAAGATATTTTGAAAACGGCCCTGCGCGACCTCAACCAAATCACAACTAGCCCTGAGCCAACAACAATCACTCCTAGCTTGGGCATTAAAACTAGCCGGGCCGCAGAATTAGCCGGAGCCTATGGTCGTGGTGTCGCTCTCTTAAACTCAGCCAATCCGCTCCCCAGTCAGCCGGAATTGAAAGTCCTCACCCAAGTGCATCAAACCTATATTTTGGTCGAGCATCCCACGGGCCTGTGGTTGGTCGAGCAGCACATTGCCCATGAACGGGTCTTATATGAGCAACTTCAGGCCGATTGGGCATTGGTGGAATTAGAGTCTCCGATTCAACTCGAGCGTTTGACCCCGCCCCAAATTGAGCAGTTAACCCAGCTATGGATGCCCCCAGAACCCTTTGGCCCCTCCCTCTGGTTGATTCGCCAAGTCCCCAAAACCCTTCAGGATCGCCCAGACTTGGCCGCCGCTGTTTGGGAATTGAGTTTAACTCACCAGTTTCAGGCGGCCCTCGTGGCTACGGCTTGTCGGAGTGCGATTCGCAATGGAACCCCTCTGGGCCTGGGAGAAATGCAAACCTTAATTGACCAATGGCAACGGACGGAACACCCCCAAACGTGCCCCCACGGCCGCCCGATTTGTTTGCGGCTAGAAGAATCATCTTTGGCTCGGTTTTTTCGCCGCCATTGGGTTATTGGCAAGAGTCACGGGATTTAGATTTAGCCCACCTCTGTGCCTACAGTTGACCTTTACAACCCTTCCACACCCTCAGCATAGCTGTAAACCTCAATCCCCAAATCTTCCGCAACTGGGATGGCCCGCTGATCCACCATTGGAGAGATGATCATCTTGCGGGTGACGGGGCGTTGATGACGTTTTTGATAGAAGGCAACTTTGCGATTAAAGCTATAGATATCCGGTTTACTAATGGAAGATTTGATTTCACAGGCCATCACCTCACCATTTTTGATAATGATGTCAATTTCCACTTGATCCGGCCGGCCAAAAACTTCACCGGCTTCATCAAAGTCATTGATATTCAGAACTTGGACACCAAAGGACTCTTCTAAAATTCCTTTGAGGGCATTACGGAAACTGGCTTCTGAATAGAGACCCCAACGGGAACCCAGCGCGCCAATAGTACTGTCAAACCGCTTATCAATTCGGCGGATTTCAGCTAGAGTTTCATGCCATTTGCGATCTTGTTCCTCCCATCTCCGGCTCTGTTCAGCCCATTTCCGGTCTTGCTCCAGTGAGATTTGACGCTGTTCAGCCCATTTCCGATCTTGTTCCAGTGAGATTTGACGTTGTTCAGCCCATTTCTGATCTTGTTCCAGTGAGATTTGACGCTGTTCGGCCCATTTCCGATCTTGTTCCAGTGAGATTTGATGCTGTTCGGCCCATTTCCGGGCTTGTTCCTCCCGATCTCGCTGTAATTCATTGAGAATTCGATCAAACCTATTGTCAGTTTCCTGTTTTCCAGCGTAATAATCTGAAACAGTTCGCAAAATAAAGTCTCTGATCTGCGGGTCTTGGGCAATCAGATGCGGTAACTCAGTACGAATCAGGGTTTTGATGTCTGGCTCAGTCATGGTTCATATTCTAGCTGGGCAACTCTGAGATCAGCAGATTCCCACCAGGCATTGTCAATGGTTAGAGAAATCCGCTTTCGAACACACAGGCCTGGGTCAAGTAGGTTAATTTCCCATGATTGCCTGAGGCCAGGAATCCCGAACAGCTAAGATTGATATTGTTATAGTTTAATGGAAATATCTCAATTCCTAGGAGACTATCCCTAGGCCTGGGCAATAGTTTTTAGGTTGGCAATGCATTGCGGATCGATATCAATAATTTTTGGTGTGCTGGATTGTGAAACTTTCCTTTCGACAGAAGCTGCTCATTTACATTGCCGCCCCGATTGCTCTCCTTTACATTGGCATTTGGATTTACACAGTCATCACCTTATCTCGGGATGATAAGCGACAAATTGAAGAGCAAATGCAAGAGTTAGTCACAACCTATGCCAATCAAGTAGATGGGAATCTTAAAGAACTAGAAGAAATTAACCAAACAATTGTCAATGCCCTAGAGTCGTTCCCAAATTTGTCCGAAGCGCAACTCTATAATTACCTAACCCGAAATGTCAAGCTCAATCCGTTAATATATGGTTCAGCTATTGCCTATCAACCCTATGAATTTAGTCCTAATCAACAGCTTTTTGCTCCCTATGTTTTTGATAATGGGCAAATTCAAAAAATCAACATTGCTCGGATTTATGATTATACCCGTCCAGAGTATCAATGGTTTCATAGGGCAATCAGCACAGGTAAACCGGCCTGGTCAGAACCCTATCTAGGACAGGCGGGTAAAGTGTTGATGGTTAGCTACTCTGCCCCTTTCCAGATGAATGGTAAGGTGCGCGGGGTTTCTACTCTTGATGTTCCCTTAGAAACTTTAAGCGACCGCATCCAAATTGAGGCTTTGAAGAAACGAGACTTTTTTATCTTGGATCGACGAGGAGTAGTCATTTTTCACAACAAGACAGAGTTTATTGATCAAAATGCTTTTGAGATTGCCCAACAACTGAATCGCCCAGATATTAAGGCCTTGGTTGAGGCTATGGTAGCTGGTGAATCTGGTCAAGTCCGAATGCCACGGTGGTCAGATAATGAGCAACAGTGGGTTTTTTACTCTCCGATTCGGCGGACTGGCTGGAGCTTAGCAATTCGGATTAATGAACGTGATGCCTTAGCCTATGTCCATGAGCAAACGTTAAAGGGGATTCTCTATTTAATTGTCTCCTTGGGGTTAATTGTTTCCCTAACTTGGTTGGTAACGAATCGCTTGACCATGCCTCTGCGGAAGTTAGATGGCGCGGCGCGGGACATTGCCCAGGGAAATTTGGATGTAGTCGTTGATATTGATAGTCATGATGAAATCGGTAACTTGGCCCGGACATTTTCCGATATGGCGGGTCAACTCAAAGAATCCTTTGGGGAGTTACAAAAGTTTAATCAAAGTTTAGAAGCCCTTGTCGTTGAGCGCACCCAGGCCCTAAAAGTTGCCAATACTGAACTGATGCAAAAAGAAGCCCTACTCCAGAAACAGAGCGAAGTCATTCCGCGCTTGAATAATTCTCCGGCACTCCAACAGGGTAACTTGGGAATCCTGTTACGCTCTGTCACCCAGGCGGCGGGGGAAACCCTGAACCTGAAACGGGCTGCAATTTGGCAGTTTACGGATACAGGCTTGGTTTGCGTGGATCTGTATCGAGAGGGAGAACGGCGACATCGCTCAGATCTAGAGTGGAGTTGGGCTAAATATCCCCAGTTTTTGAGCTTGTTACAACAGGGCTTGACCTTTATTTCCAGCCATTTGGCTACGGATGCTCGCTTAGTAGAATTGATGAGTTACTTTGAGGCCTATGATATTCAGGCCATTCTCTATATGCCAGTTCGCTTTAGTAACAAAGTAGTGGGCTTTTTGGGAGTGGAGGCGGTTGGGGAAATCCGGGATTGGCTGATTGAAGAACGTAACTTTATTCGTAACTTAACGGATATGGTTTCCCTCGGGATTGCGGCGCGAGATCGGGTCCAGGCCGAGCTTGAATTGGTCAAAGCGAAAGAAGCTGCTGAAGCGGCCAACCAGGCCAAAAGTATTTTTCTGGCCAATATGAGTCATGAGTTACGCACGCCCCTGAATGCCATTTTGGGGTTTAGTCAATTACTTTTACGGGATGCGAGCCTAACCCATAAACAACAACAAACTCTGGGGACGATTAACCGCAGTGGTGAGCATCTCTTGGGCTTGATTAATGATGTGCTAGATATGGCCAAAATTGAAGCAGGTCGAACGGTTCTGCAATTGGAAGCCGTTGATTTAGGCCATTTACTGCAAACGGTTCAGGATATGTTGCAAGTGCGGGCATTGGCCAAGCAGATTTACCTGAAGTTTGAGATTGACCCAGATTTACCCCCGGCGGTGGAGGCAGACCCCGGTAAACTCCGGCAAGTCCTAGTGAATTTGTTAGGGAATGCGATTAAGTTTACCCAACGGGGAGGTGTGACCCTAACGGTGACCCAGTCCGAGCCGATGACCTCCCCAGACTTACGTCAAGGTGTTTCCGGAACTCCCGTCACCTTCACAATTGCAGATACGGGCATTGGGATGGGGCCTGAGGAGTTGCAGATTCTCTTTCAACCCTTTGTCCAAACCGACAGTAGTAAAAAAGTCAGTGAAGGAACCGGCCTGGGATTGGCCATTAGCCGTCAGTTTATCCAGTTAATGGGGGGAGATATTCAGGTACAGAGCCGCAAAGGACAAGGGAGTACCTTCACCTTTACCATTCCCCTGAAGCGGGTACAGCCTCAGCCTTCTCAAACATCGCCTCAGCATATTACCCATCTGGCTGCTGGCCAACGTCTCTACAGGATTTTAGCGGTGGATGATAAAGCTGAAAACCGGGAATTACTCTCCCAGTTGTTACGCCCCCTTGGTTTTGAGGTGATGACGGCCAATGATGGTCAAGAGGCAATTGACGTTTGGGATCGGGAAAAACCTGATTTAATTCTGATGGATATTAAGATGCCAGTCATGGATGGGGAAATGGCCACCCGGAATATTCGGGCCCGGCTGGGGGAGGAGCAAGGATCGGGAACTAAGATTATTGCCTTAACCGCTAGTGTTTTTGAGTCGGAGCGCCAGGCCCTTGCGGATGCGGGTTGTGATGACTTTATGGTGAAGCCCTTTAACAATGACTATCTTTTAGAACGGATTAAGGTGCACTTGGGCTGTGAGTATGTCTATGCTGATGCGGCCCCCCCCTGCCCCCCCCCCGTGACTGTGGTTGCTGATTTAACTCCAGAGGCGTTGCAGGTAATGCCCCAGGCCTGGATTAGGGATCTAGCTACGGCGGCCAAGAAACTGAATGCCAAACAAGTCAAAGAATTAATTGCCGCTATTCCCAATGAACAGGCCAGCTTAAAGGAGAGTTTAGAGGGCCTGGTGCAACGGTTACGGTTTGACGCACTACTCAAGCTCTGTGAATCGGCTTCAGTGGCCCGCAAATAAGCAGTACCGTTACCAGGCTAGATCTAGCTCGCGAAGGCGATTTTTGAGGCTAAAGGGTTCATCAACGACGGGTTGGGTAATGTTTAATTCCTGTCGCCATTGGGGTATGGGTTTTGACCAGCCCTCTTCCCAGCGTTGGGCAATCAGCGGTTTTGCCTCTAGGGCCATGGCCATGCCTCGGGCTACTTGGGCCGTGATTCCCCCAAGGCGTTCCGGTTGACGTTTGAGAGCTAACCCCATCCCGGCGACCTGCAAAACCACACACATCGGATAACCAATTTGTACCGCTTGAATCGCTAGCACCCCTAACTCTCCACCTGTTGGGCCAAAGCCAGTAACAACATGGATAATATCGTGGGTTTTCCGGAGTCGTGCAATCAGCCAATCTTCATCGGTGTTGATCTCCGTTTTGCGATAAAAATTCGGGTCATAGTCCAAAGCTAATAAAACGGTGGCGTAGGTATGTCCCAGGGTGCCAGGGGGGAGCGTAGCTAGAGCGGCCAGGTCAATGTCTGGGCCAATAAATCGTTCTGCCATCATGGCCTGGGCCTCAGGAATTGCCCGCACCCGGTCTAAACAAACCCGCAGTTGTTCAGAGCCACGAAAATTATCCTCAATATCAAAAACATCGTCCGTATTGGCCCCCATGGACTTGAGCAGGTCTGACACGGCCTGGAAGTTGCGTAGGGTACGGGATAATTCTTCAAAACGTTTGATCATGGCTGCTTTCCCTTAAATTTTAGTGTAGATGGGATGCTTCTAATTGGTATTGACGACTATCTCCATCAAGAATAGTGCTGCCAAGTTAAGCCAACCACCATATCGTTGTAGTCTAGATCACCGCCTCCGAAAAGGTCTTCAAAGCCCCAGAGAGTTTGTCCCAACCGCCGGACATGGGCAACCCCATCGGGATTAGCCGCATCAAAGGAGAAGAAGCTGTGAATTGGGCCGGTGGGGGCATTGCTTGGATTTGTTCCTAAAAATTGACCGACACTCCCATTGGCAATTAACGCCATGCCGTAGAGGGTGCTGCTGGCTAAGGCAACTGTTTGGCGTTCACTGCTAAATATGGTGTTGACTGTGGGTAATATCCGGCCCGTGAGGGGGTCTTGAATCCGCTGGAGCACAGCTTGGGTATAGGCGACATCCCCAGGTTTTGTATCAATGACTCCATCTCCGGTCGTATCCAATCCCCCTGTGAAGCTATCCACCTTGAATAGGGCCAGGGTATTGTTGTAGGCTCCACCCCGAGCAATTTCAACCTCGGCCGTGAGGGTATATCCGGGTTGCCCAGGGGTGACCAAAACTGAGGTGCCAACTTCCAACTGGGTCTTCGCCCAGCGGAGATCAACATAGCCCCGACTATCGGCTTCGGCATGAAAGACCCCGTTATCAATGGACAGTTGGGTTTGCCCATTTTCAGAGAAGAATAGCCCATAGTGTTGATTGCCCTCCAGTTGAGTAGCCATAAAAGCCCCATTGGCCTGGAACTCGGATTGGGTCAGACGTTGCGGGTCTCCCAATGCGGCGGCGGCGGTACTGGCGGTGAGGGCATTGAGATTACTGCTGGTGGCATTTTGAAAAATAGTCTGTTGCCGGGCCTGGACGGCGGCCGCATATCCCGGATCGCTGGGGAGTAAATGACCAATCCGCCCTTGAGCATCATCCACCTGAAACACGCCAAACCGATAAGCCCCTTGGGCCGTGACATTATGGAACTGGAGTACCCCATCGCTGGCGGTCGGAATATAGAAAATACCGGGATTAACTTGTATGGGGCCAGGGGTGACTTGGGCGGGAGCATTGAAGCCTGCAACGACTCCATTAACAACCCCATCACTATCGCCCCGCCCCCCATCAATGAGGTGAATTTTGAGGGTATCAACCAAGTTATCCCCAGTTGTATCAAGAAACTCTACGCCCGTATGGCCATTGTAGAGAAACTCCTCATATTTTTTGGCCCTAGGGTTGAAGCGGAAATAACTATTGAGGCTGCTTAATCCATTGACGGCGGTGGTGACCGTTGTTTTCCCATTGGGCGTGGAGACATTAAAGTTAAGTTCAGCAAAGGGGAGGCCACCCATCTGACTTAAGCCCTGCTCCAGGCCAACGGGATTCATGCCTAAATTCCGCAGTTGTGTACCGGGGGCATTTGTGAAGCTGAGGGAACGGTTACTTAGGAGTGTGGCGGCTGTGCTGGTTAAAGGCACTAACCCAAGGTGTATCTGCCGTTGCCGGGGGCCCAACTCTTGGTCATCCTTGAGGGCAATCACAACCTCCTTAACGGCCTCATGAGGTGCAAAAACAACATAGCCAGCTTGGGCATCGTAGTGAACCCCGGCCTGGGCAGAATCATTAAGAGTGCGATATTGGGCGGCGGCGGATTGGGCTAAATTGCCACTGCGGGTGATGGTAAAGACGAGAGCCTGCCCATTTTCTGCCACAACGGGACTGTTAACCGCAAATTTGGTGGCCTGGTTGCTTGAGCCAGTGGAGGTAAGTGTTGGAAATACCGGATTGGAATTATGATTGACCCCGGTTAGAGTCCCCTGGGGCGGAGGGCTGGGGCTGTTGGAATTAGATGCTGTAAAGGTAATATTCCCACTGGGAATGATGGTATTGATCCAGGCCTGGGCGACTCCAGCTTGATAGACCGTGTAGTTTTGACCGTTGGCATATTGTGTTCCATTGGCGGTGAAGTCGGGGCTGAGATTGATCTTGTCGCTGCTATCCCCATTTACCGTCAAAATCTTGGTCGGTGAAAGTTGCAGAACAGTCGCTTTATTGAGCGTTAAAAGGTTACTGCCATAGTTGCGAATGTCAATGACTTCAATATCTTTAAGGCGATTTCCGGGAGCAAGTGTGGTTAAGTTCCAGGCCTGGCCGTTGTAACCGTATAGTCCCAGAGTATCTGTGCCACTACCGCCATTCACCCGCCGGAAGTTAGTATCCCGCACTTGCAGCCAGTCATTACCTGTCCCACCAAGAAGTACATCCAGGCCCCCGTTGCCGAGTAATATGTCATCCCCGGCCTGGCCGATGAGGACATCCCCGGTTACCGTGCCTTGGAGGACATCATCCCCGATGCTACCGTACTGATTAACACTGGCTGTAAAGTCACCCCCAAACAAAACAAAACTCAGTTCATCACCGGGTGCGCCAACCACTAAATCATCAAAGCCATCTCCATTAACATCACCTCCTCCACTCAAGGATTGACTCGCGAGGGAATTTTCCAGGCCCACAATTTGGAACCCGGCCAGGCTGACCAAGGAATTGACGGTGATACTTGCTCCTGTACCGCCCCCCCCTTGGGTATAGTCAAAGCTAAGCGTATTGATACTTGTAAACCCGGCCCCGGGATTGGTGACTTGCACCCCAGTAATTTTGCCACCCGTGACTGTCGCTTGAATAATTGCATCGCTTGAACTGGTTGAACTGGAAACCAAAATATTGAAGGTTCCAGAACCATTACTTAAATAGCCAGACCCAGATGCGGTGAGAGCAATAGCACCAATTTTCCCATCCGTAATAGTTCCCCCAGAAACACTGACGGGTTGCAGTTCACTCAGGTTAATACTGCTGAGATCCCCAAGATTGCTGGCTCCAAAGACCGCATAGGTAATCCCCGCATTCTGTCCATAGGTACTGCTGCTGTAGTTGGGATTACCAATCAGGATGTCATCCAGGCCATCCCCATTCACATCTCCAGCCATAGAAAAGGCAATGTCTTTCGTTAAGTTCGCACCCGTCAAAAGAACTTGAGCGGAGGAGAAACCATTGGCCGCCCCAAACCATAAATAGGCGGCTCCAGATGTCCCCGTTTGATTTGGAACCCCTGGTGCATAAACAACTACATCCCCATACCCATCCCCATTCACATCGCCCACTGGTGAAAGGTTATTTCCTAAGGCAGTTGGAAAAACAGTTTGCTGTGATGAAGTCGAGATAATACTGGTATTGGATGTATTCTTTTGAGTAGCGGCGGGACTAACGAGATTTAACTTATTCTCAAATAGGTAAATATTGGGAATCCCCCACCCATAAACATTCTCAATTTGATTGGGAACTGCCCAATTTACGCCATCACTGGAAGAGGCCATAAAAATGTCATTGTTAGCGTTTTGTCCTCCTTGCCAGGCCATGTAGAGGGTCTGATCTTTAACGTTCACCAATGACAGGCCATAATCCGTAACAGCGTTAGGGTTGTTATTGGTCGATAAGTTACTAATCAGTTGCGGATTTGACCAAGCATTACTCGCAGCATCATAGGTAATGTAGTAAATTCCATTGGTCTCTCCACTATTATTAAGACCAGTGTAATAGGCATAGAGCGTGTTTTGAAAGACAGCTAAACTGGGAACGCTTTCTGTTTGGAAAATGGCGGCATTGGGAATGGCTTGGGGGGCAACCCATGTAAAGCCATCAAGGGAAGAAGAGAAGTATAGTGAATTGCCGTATTCACCCCCAGTCCCTTGCCAGATTGCGTAGAGCGTATTGTTATATTCAACTAAATTGATGCCGCCGCTTAACCCACTGGAGACATTCAGACTGTTATTCGTTAAGTTGGTATAGCCCAGGCCGCCCCATTGGCCATTACCTTGATATTGGGAGTAATAGATCGCCGTACTATTGGCGCCATTGCCGCTGTAATACCAATAGGCATAAAGCTGATTATTAAACTCCACCAGGCCTGGGACAGCATCTGTTTGAAAGTTGTCAGGAAATAAGTTACCAGAGTTCCAATTTTCTGGGTCGGTGGTCGTAGAAAAGGCTAGTTGGTTATTGTTATTGACCCAAATCGTAACAACTTCCCCATTAAAAACAACGGTACTCAGGCCTGTGTTGCCGAGGGTGCCGAAGGTCGGATTATTGAAGTTGGCATTAATGTTAATCGTAGTTTCATCAGACCAGTTAAGACTATCGGCATTGGGGGCATTAATGATCGGTGTCCCTGGATAGGTTGTCACAGGCAATGGGGTGTTGGTGCTGACTTGAGTGGCCAGGTTAGGATTGCCAAAGAGTGCATAAACTCCGCCGACCCCTTGATTTAACGCACCATTTCCCAGAATCAAGTCATCAATCCCATCTCCGTTAATATCTCCGGCGGCATTCACACTGGTATTGTTGGGCAAATTCAAGGCCTGGAAGTTTAAGGTTCCTTGAGCATTGCCAAAGCCAATGTAGAGTTGGTTGTAGTTAGTGACATCTGGGTTATTGGGCAGAAAACCAACAATAATATCAGCCAACCCATCCCCGTTTAAGTCACCCGCTGCCGTACCAAAATTCAAGGGCGTAGGTATTGTGGTGGATAGAGGGCTGACCGTGAGTTGGGTTTTGGTGCCTAAGTCATTACTACCCAAGACGAGATAAACATTGATGTTGTTATCGATAACACCAAAGTCCTGTAAATTGTCTCCGTTCACATCCCCCAGTCCGAAGACATCTTGAAACCCACCACTAGCTAGGGTCAGGGTTAAGTCACCCGTTCCGAGGGATTCATCCAGTAACGCTTCAGTCCCTTTGCCAAAGGTAATTAGACTGGCATTGTCTCCCCCCATCAATACATCGGCAAACCCATCCCCATTGATGTCTCCCAAGAGTAGGGAGGGATTAGCTGTCACATTACCCAGTACTGGCAACGCTGTATTAGTGACATAGATAGATGAGTTTGTACCTGTATAGCCCACATAAAGCTGGTCGTTCAGAGTTGTTACAGCCGGGGCTAGGTTGGACTCTTGGTTGGGGACAATAATGGGATTCCGCCAATCTTGTCCATTACTGGATGTATTAACGTAAAAATCGCCTTGACCATCCGTATAGGTGAGATAAAGTTGGGTGCTGTCTGCGGTGAGGCCAACTCCTTGGGCTGCCCCCTGGCCAATATTGACTATCCCGTTGTAATCCCAGATTAAGTTAGCGAGGTTGCCGGGACTGGTTCCGTTGAGCGTTACGGTTCCTAACCCATAGACTCCCGTTGATGGAGACCCTAGAGTTCCTTCTTGATAGACCAGATAAAGTGTGTCATCTAAGACAGCAGCTCCAACGGCGGAAGAACTGGTTTGATTTGCACTGCCATTGTTGTAGGTGACGTTATAAGTGTTAGACCAAGCGTTCGGATCCTCAGGATTAGAGGAATAAACATATTGAATATCCCCATTATTTTCATTGATTGTCAGCAGCATCAACTGACCTTGATAGACAACCAAAGTGGGGGCTGTACCTGAAGCCGTATTTCCCAGAGCATAGAAGTTATAGGACTCCCAGGTTTGCCCTTGATCTGTACTGTAAGCAATAAAAACTTGGTTATATCCTCCACCCGCATAAGCTAGGTACAGCATATTCCTCGCTAAGTTGGTACACTTTTTCTGAAGCTGTGTCAAAGCGA